>NZ_PYVV01000018.1:0-118363 GCF_003056325.1 Halomonas sp. BN3-1
ACTTGGCTCAAGGTTCAAACGTCTCGTTTGACGAGTCGCTTGCCTTGATATTTCAGTGACAGTGTCACTGACTCATCGGCAAGCGCCCACATGAATTACCTGATCAAATTATTAAAGAGCGTGCTCTGGGCTCTATAGAGAGCTTAAAGAGCTGCTCTTGCGGCACCCGGCCGGAAGAGCGTCTCGCTTTGCAGCGCCTGCTGGCGCAGCGCCCTGCGAGGAAGGCGTATTCTACAGAATCGAAGCGTTTCGTCAAGGCTTTCTTTTTTTCGCCGTGCAAGCGACGCCTGCAGGACCCAAGAGAAAGCGAAGCGAGCCTGACGCGCATCCTGCGATACCGTCTTGACAACTCCGATCGAGTGGCGAGCATTTTACCGATTTCTCGCTGCCCGTCAAGTGGAGAATTTTTTCGAAGACTTGAAAAAGCCTTTTCAAAACAATCACTTTACCACCCTTCACCGCCTGTGACGTTTGCTCGTCGCCGGCAGCGGATGCGTACTTTACGCATCCCCTCCGCCCTTGGCAATACCCTTATGCAAAAAAGTTCATCGAGCTGTCTTCGGGGCGTCATCGACAGCGGTTCAGGCTTCAGTCACGATCTGGAGCAGGGCCTTACAGCGAGACGGTGCGCTCTTCCGATACGCCCCCTTGAGCAGTCGGCTGACTCGCGCGGTCCAGCAACTCCAGTATGGAGTGATAGGTAAGGCCGGAGTGCTGGGTCATTCCCATCTCGCAGGTTCTCGAATTGGAGACACCAAAGTCACAGCCCGCCACCTGCCCCGACAGATCGCGCAGCGATGAAGCCGTCAGTTCCGGTACGCGCAAGCCCTTGTCGCCGGCAAATCCGCAGCAACTGATACCATCCGGCACCACCACCTCCCTGGCACACGCACGCGCCAGCTCCACGAAGGAGTCGGTCAGCCCCTTGCGATGGCTGGAGCAGGTCACGTGCACCGCCACCTTGCAGTCCAGCGGCGTCACCTCCAGGCGCGGCAACAGGTGGTCATGGGCGAAGGCCACCGGCTCCTGCACCTTCAAGCGCTCATCCAGATGCCCCTCGACCTGCAAGCTGCAAGGACTGGTATCGAACAGCACCGGGAAACGACCGTTCTGGCTCGCGACCAGCAACTCCCGGTTGAGTTCGCGCGCCTTGTGCGTCGCCTCGTTATCCATCCCTTTGGAGGAAAACGCCATCCCGCAACACAGGTGGCCTGGCATTTCGGGAATGATGACGTCATACCCGGCTCTGTCGAGCAGACTCAGTACGATCTCCATCACCGCACGCGCCGAGTCGTCCCGCTTGTCGGCGCCAAACACCCGAGTGGCGCAGGAAGGGAAGTACACCACCGAATCGCGCGGCCCCTCGGGGGACGATGCGCCCGCCGATGGCCGCGACGACTTGAGCACCCGAATCGGGGCGGCGGCAGGTATCGCCGGTATCCACTGTGGGACACGCTTGCCGCTGGCCTTGTGAACACCCTGACTGGCTCGGGCCATCAAAGCGTCGCCGATGATCCCACGCCCCAGGCTGGCCGCACGCAGGCCGCCCCGGGCAATCTTGGTAGCCCCGGAGAAGTGACGCCCGATTCGCCTTGCCAATTCCTGCTTGCCGACATGACGTTCCTGGCGCATGGCGAGCACCATCTCGCCGGTATTGATACCGACCGGGCAGCGCGTCCCGCACATGCCATCGGCGGCGCAGGTGACATCGATATCGTAAAGCGCACTCTGCTCGAAGGCATCGCGACGCTCTCGCTCTTCATCGCTCAACTCATCCAGGGCTGCCAGGCGAACTCGCTCGCGGGTCAGCACGATGCGCTGGCGAGGCGTCAGCGTCAGCTCGCGTGAAGGACACACGGCTTCGCAGAAGCCACACTCGATGCAGCGATCGACGATGGGGTCGGCCTCGGGCAATGGCTTCAGATTTTCGAGGTGCAGCGTCGGGTTGCGCGTCAGCATCACATCGGGGTTGAGCAGATGGCCCGGATCGAACAACGCCTTGATCTGCCACATCAGAGCATAGGCCTCTTCGCCCCACTCCAGCTCCACAAAGGGTGCCATATTGCGGCCGGTGCCGTGCTCGGCCTTGAGCGAGCCACCGAAGTCCACGGCTACCAACTGGGCGACATCTGCCATCAGCGCCTGGTAGCGCTCCTTCTCCCCCGGACGCTCAAAGCCCTGAGGGAAGACGAAATGCAGATTGCCTTCCAGGGCGTGACCAAACAGCAGGGCGTCGTCGTAGCCATGGCGCTTGAACGCCTCGGTCAGGGCGGCGACACCCTCCTCCAGCCGTTCGATGGGAAAGGCCACGTCCTCGATCACCACGGTAGTTCCAAGATCACGCACAGCACCGACGGCGGGGAACAGTCCCTTGCGTACCTTCCAGTAGAGCGCGTAGCTGACCGGGTCTTCGGTGAAGGCGATGGGCTCGAGGGTGGTGATGCCTTCCAGCGCCTGGCCGACCTCCTCGATACGCGCCTCCAGCCGAGGCCCATCCTCCTCGCGGACATCCACCAGCAATGCCGTGGCGCCGTCCGGTAGCTCACGCAGCTGCTCCGGCATGCCCGGCTGCCGCTCCACCGAACGCAGCCCCGCACGATCCATCAGTTCCACCGCCGCCACGCCGGTGCCACGCAAGGCGATGGTGGCACGGCAGGCGCTGCCGAGATCCGGGAAGAAGATCAGGGCGGCGGCCTTGCGTGGCGGCTCCGGCACCGACTGATAGGTAATCCGCGTGATACAGCCCAGGGTACCCTCGGAGCCGATCATCAGGTGGGCCAGGATGTCCACACCGTCACGGAAATCCACCAGGCTGTTGAGCGCGTAGCCGGTGGTGTTTTTCAGGCGATACTTGTGGCGAATGCGCTTGGCCAGCTCGAGATCGGTGCGCACATTGGTCGACAGTCGCTCCAGCCCATCGAGCAGGGCCGCATGGCTTTGACGAAAGGCTGCCACGCTGTCGGCATCGGCGGTATCCAGTACCGTGCCATCGAGCAGCACCATGCGCAGGCTGTCCAGGGTCCGATAAGTATTCTGGGCGGTGCCACAGCACATGCCCGATGCATTGTTGGCGGCGATGCCGCCGATCATGCAACTGGCGATGGACGCCGGGTCCGGCCCGATCTTGCGCCCAAAGGGCGCCAGCAGCTCGTTGGCCCTGGCGCCGATAACGCCTGGCTGCAGGTCAATTCTGGCACCGTCATCGAGCACACGAGCATCGCGCCAGCCACGTCCCAGCTGAATCAGCACCCCATCGGTGATGGCCTGACCGGACAGCGAGGTACCTGCGGCGCGAAAGGTCATCGGCCAGTTGCCCTCGCGGCAGGCGCCAATGACTTCGACAAGCTCCTGTTCGGTCTCCGGCCTCACCACCAGGCTCGGCACCAGCCGATAGAAGCTGGCATCGGTACCGTAGGCCAGCCGGCGCAGCGGATCCTGGACCAATCGCTCGGTGGACAGGCGTTCGGTCAGCATCGCCGTCAACTCGTCGATGGAAATGCTGGGCTTGGTGGTGGTGATGGCCGTCATGGTGCGCTCCCTGTCTGATTATTCGCTATTGCAGCCGTTCAGATACTAAAACGCCACTCCGAAGAGTGGCGTTTGGCGCTAGGGGTTAGCCCCTGACGTCGATCTGGACGATGCCGCCGCCCCCGCCATAGCCGCTGACGGTAACGTCATAGACACCTGGCTCCAGACGGGTTTCGATCAGCGACCCGAGTTGGGTACTGCCACCGTCGTCGTCCTGGAAGAACACGCCCTCACCCTCGAGCTCCAACAGCGTATCCACGGCGTCGGACTGAGTCTCGATGCTGATGACGCCAGCCTCTTCGACCACCAGCTGGTAGTTGAGCCTGCCGCTGGCATCGAGCTGACCGTAGAGGGTCTCGCCGGTGCGAATCTCACCCTCGGAGCGCAGTTCGCCGCTGAAGGGCGTCTGCGACAGGCTCAGCGAGTAGGTGCCGGAGCCACTGAAGCTCCGCGCATCGACACTGTAGGTACCAGCCTCGAGGATCGCGCTGATACGCGAATTGGTACGCGAGCCACCATCGTCATCGCTGGTGTCAATTCCTTCGCCGCGCAGGCCGAGCATGGCGTCGAAGGCGCTGGAGTTCATCTCCAGGGTCACCTCTGCGGCATCTTCCAGGGTGAAGCTGTATTGATTGACACCGCTGGCCCCCACCATGCCGCGCACCGTCTCTCCCTGCTGCAGCTCACCGCTGTTGCGCATTTCGCCATCGAAGGCAGTGACGTCGGTCTCCAGCCGGAACATGCCGGAAGCGACACCCGAGTAGCTCGCCACCTCGATGCGATAGCTACCGGGCTCGAGCACCTCGCTCAGCCGCGAATTGGTACCACCGCCGCCGTCATCGTCGCTGAGCGACACACCGTTGCCCTCAAGATAGAGCTGGGTGTCGAAGGCAGAGGACGACAGTGCAATCGTCACCTCGGAGGGCTGCTCGATGTCCAGTGTGTAGGCATTGGGTTGAAACCCGCCGGCCATGCCCTGCACAGACTCACCTGGCTCGATGGCCCCTTCGTTCTTCAACTCGCCGTCGAAGGGCGAGGTCGAAAGCTCCAGCGAATAGCCGCCGGACTCGCCCCCGTAGCCGCTGACCACCACCCGGTAGTCGCCCGGCATCAGCACGCTGTCGAGATGAGAGTCGGTACCGCTGCCCGAATCATCGACCTCGATATTGGTCTGGCCGCCGCGTACCCGCAGCACGGTGTCGAAATCGCTGGAGGCGAGCGCCAGATTGACGCTGGTGGGCTCGTCGATCTTGAGGCTGTAGGTGTTGCTGGAGGAGGCGTCGGCCAGGGTACCGGTGATGCTGTCACCGGCGCGCAGTGGTCCGGCATTACGCTCGCCGCTGGAAAGATCGGCTTGCTGCATCGACAGACGATAGCCGTCACCGACGCTGACGAAGTCATCCTGGCATTCCACGTCCACGCGTTCCTTGACCGGCTGACCAGGCGTCACACGCACCTCATAGTCACCAGGATCGAGGAACGCCTTCAGGGTCTGCTGGTCATCACCGCAGCGCGCGGCCTTATGCTCGACACCATTGCCACTGAGCACCAGCGATGCGTCAGACGCACCGGCAAGCACCAGAGAGACCTGGCGAGCCTGCTCGAGCGAGAAGCTGTAGCTCGCCGCCTCGCCTCCCAGCGCCCCGACGACGTCCTGGTCGTCGCCCAGCGTCTCGGATGCCTGGGCCTCACTCGGCTTCAGCGAGTAGGGGCCAAAGCCTGCCATGTCGTCGCTGCTGACGACCACCAGCGAGCACCCCTCGGCGGAAGACAGCAACAGCGATGCCGGCGCCTCCTGGGTGCTGCTCGCACCTCCCTGCCACTTGCCGTCTTCGGAATACACCGAGAGGCTGGCGGCAAAGGGTGAATCGAGCCGGTACAGCACACCAGATTCGGCCTCGCCGCAGACCCAGCGACGGTCGTGGCGCGAGCCATCCTTGAGGTTGATCCCGCTTTGCGAGGTCAATTCGCCCTCAATCGCTTCGCCCAGCGCAACATCCGGCGCCTCGACAAACCGCCCGCCCTGGCTACCGCCGTCGTCCTGGCATCCGCTCAGCAAGACCGCCATGGACACCCCGCTGATCACCAGCAACGGGGAAATGGCCTTGCAAAGTGGGCGTTTCGACCCCGGACACTGCTGCTTGGACATGCCTGCCTCCATCAGTTGAATTTCGCTTCCTGCGCCGACAACAGAACATCGTCGGGAACGCACACTATAGCCAACTTGCATGACGCGCGTCAGGACGCAAACCACTCCGATGTCGCAGGTGTCGCACGCGAGCACGGTGAATCAGGCGTCGCGCAGGATGACCACCAGTTCTCTTGGACCGTGTACGCCGTAAGCCAGCGTCTGCTCGATATCCGAGGTCTTGCTCGGCCCCGAGATCAGCAGCGCATTGGTCGGCATGGCGCTCGCCCAGCCTTGCCCGGTGACGACATCGAAGAAGGTGTCTTCGACGCTGTCGGCATCGAGCACGGCGATATGCAAAGGCGGCACCAGGCTCAGCAGACGCGGTTCATCCGGGGTCGGCCACAGCCACAGACTGCCGGTCTCGGCGATGGCGCCACGGGTGGACGTAAGGCCAGCCTCGACGCCGTCGAACAGCTCACGCTTCCAGCCCTCGATGTCACGGTCGGCGTCGACCAGCTCGACCTCATGATCCGCCAGGGCCTCACGGGCCTGCTGCGCTACCGGATGCTCCCGGCCCAGCGCCAGGCGCTTGACGCCTTTGTCCGCCAGCACCCTGGCGAGGGTCTCGGTCCAGCCGGCAGAGTCACAGTGAATCACCTCGCCATGCACCGAGGAGATCCAGTGCTCGAAGCGCTCGAGTCGTTCGTGGCGCGACCACTGGCGCCCGGTGACCACGCCGAAGTCGCTGTCGGGGGCCGACAGCGGTCCGCCCTGGCGATCGCGCAGGCGACCCAGAATGTTGTCTCTGGCACTCATTCGCCCTTCTCCTTGCGATGACGCTTGATCAGCGTGTGAAGTGACGTCTTGGCCGGCTTCGGGGCGCTGCGGTACTGCGTCCAGGGCCCCAGGTGGGACGGCGCCAGCGCACGGAAGCTGCCGGCGACCAGGGTAGCGCCTCGCCAGGCTCCGGGATGGGTAGCCAGCCACTGCCAGCTCTTCCATGCGGCGACCTCCTTGCGCGAGCGCTTGACCCCGGCACCGGGCACATTGCCGACGCCGTCGCCCACGGCCTCACGCCGCAGACGCACCAGCAGGTCCGGAATCGGGATCTTGACCGGGCACACCTCACCACAGGCGCCGCACAGGCTCGACGCCGACGGTAGATCCTTGGTCGCTTCAAGCCCCATGAGGTGCGGCATCAGGATGGCGCCGATCGGCCCCGGGTAGGTGGTGCCGTAGGTGTGACCGCCGACCCGGGTGTACACCGGGCAGTGGTTCATGCAAGCGCCGCAACGGATGCAGCGCAGGGTGTCGAGCAGTTCATCGTCCTGGTAGACCCGCGAGCGACCGCTGTCGACCAGCACCAGATGCACCTCTTCGGGACCGTCGTGTTCGTCGGCCTTGCGTGGCGAGCTGATCATGTTGAAGTAGGTGGTCACGTGCTGGCCGGTGGCAGAGCGCGTCAGCAGGGCGTAGAGCGGCGGCACGTCGGCCAGGTGCTCGACCACCTTCTCGATGCCGGTCACGGCGATGTGCACCGGCGGCGCGGTGGTGGTCAGGCGCCCGTTGCCCTCGTTCTCCACCAGGCACAGGGTACCGGTCTCGGCCACCGCGAAATTGACCCCGGACACCCCGACATCCGCCGTCATGAAACGCTCGCGCAGCTGGGCCCTGGCCGCTGCGGTCATCGCGTCCACGTCGGTGGTGCGCTCGGTCCCGGTGCGCTCGTGCATGATGTCGGAGATTTCGCCAGTATTGAGGTGAATCGCCGGCATGATGATATGAGACGGCGTCTGCTCGTTGAGCTGCACCAGGTACTCGCCCAGATCCGACTCCAGGGCATCGATGCCAGCCTTCTCCAGGTGGGCGTTCAGGTGCATTTCCTCGGACACCATGGACTTGCCCTTGATCACCGAGGACGCACCATGACGCTGACAGATCTCGGTGATCAGCTCGCAGGCCTGCTCGCCATTCTCGGCCCAGTGCACGCGGATGCCATTGGCCTCGCAGTTGGCCTCGAGCTGCTCCAGCAGGTCGGGCAGCTTCGACAGCGCACGTAGCCGGATATTGGCCCCCAGCTCACGCAGGGTCTCCAGGTCCCAGTCGTCGAAGGCCTTGCGCCGCTTGCCCATCAGGCCGTCCATCGCCTTGCGGAAGTTGGCACGGATCTGCGGATTCTCCAGCGCCTCGTGGGCCTGACGATGGAACGCCTGGGGGGTAAAGGTCTGAACAGGCTGGCTCATGAGGTCCTCCGCCACAGATAGGAAGCGATGTGCTCGCCTTCGAGCGTGCTGTCGCGGTGGGCCAGACGCCCGGCGATGTTCATCAGACAGCCACAGTCGGAGGTCACGAAACGCTCGGCGCCGGCGGCTTCGATGGCACGACTCTTGTCTTCGACCATGGCACCGGACACCTCCGGATGGCGCACCGCAAAGGTCCCGCCGAATCCACAGCATTCGCTGGCCCGCTCCTGCTCCACCAGCTCGACCTGGCCGAGCTTGGCCAGCAGCGCGGGGCCGGTCTCGGCGAGGCCCATTTCGCGACGGGCGCTGCACGAGGTATGCATGGCGACCTTCTCCGGCGCGCCTCGATCCTCAAGCGTCAGGTGGCAGACGTGCACCAGGAATTCGGTCAGTTCGAACACCCGATCGGCGACCTCCCTGGCCCTTGCCTCCTCGGGGGTGCCGGCAAACAGCGAGGGATAGTGGGTACGCATCATGCCGCCGCAGGAGCCGGACGGCACGATGATCGGCCAGGGCTCGGGGAACAGATCGAGCTGGGCCCTGGCCACCGCCCTGGCCTCGGTGTGATAGCCCGAGGTGTAGGCAGGCTGGCCGCAGCAGGTCTGGTCGTCGGGGAAGATCACCTCGATCCCTTCACGCTCGAGCAGCCGAACGGCATCGAGGCCAGCCTCGGGATAGAGCATGTCGATCAGACAGGTTCCGAACAGGTAGACCTTGTCGGGGCGAGGGGGATAAAGCTTGACGGCGGTCATCGCGGGGTCCTCAGGGTCAGGCACGGCAGGACGTTGTCGTTGTTCCCGGTATCAATAGCGGCACAACAGAGGCGAGCAGGCTACCGCTGCACGCCTCGTCTGCACCGCCGGAACCGAGGCCCCCGGAGCATCATCGGTCTTGCCAACGACCGCCAGGGATAGAGTTGGAGTAAATTGGTAAAACCAATTGACAACGCCGAATCTAGGCACAGTAGGTTCGCTCTTCCAGAGTGTCAAACCAGACGCCGATTTTTGCTCGGACTTTGCGCTATACTTTGGTCTATGTCTCGACGACCGTGAACGTAACAGGTTGATAATCTGGGAAGAACGAGGATCAGGACAGGCAACAGGACAACCCCGTTTATTGGTAATACCAATTAGTTGTCGTTACACTGGCGGCCTCGTTCCCACGTCGATGATAAACCGCCATGGCCTACCAGCCCGTGCGCCAGCCTCGCCTGGCCGATGTGATCACCGAGCGCCTCGAGGCGCTGATTCTGGAAGGCAGCCTGACCCCCGGCCAGCGCCTGCCCCCCGAACGCGAACTGGCCGAGCGCTTCGGTGTCTCGCGCCCGTCGTTGCGCGAAGCGATCCAGAAACTGGCCGCCCGCGGCCTGCTGGTCAGCCGCCAGGGCGGTGGCACCTATATCACCGAGGCCCTCAACAGCGGCTACAGCGACCCGCTGCTGGAGATGCTGTCTCGCCACGGCGAGTTCCACCTGGACCTGCTCGAATTCCGTGACGCCATGGAAGGCCTGTCAGCCTACTATGCGGCGCTGCGCTCGACACCCACCGACAGGGCGCTGTTGATTCAGCGCTTCGAAGAGCTCGAGACGTCCTTTCTCGGCGAGGACCCCCAGGGTGAGGCCAAGGCCGACGCCGCCTTCCACCTGGCGATCGCCGAGTCCGCCCACAACGTCCTTCTGCTGCACACCATTCGCGGCATCTTCCACCTGCTG
The DNA here is from genome assembly GCF_003056325.1 of Halomonas sp. BN3-1. Lineage (NCBI taxonomy): Bacteria > Pseudomonadati > Pseudomonadota > Gammaproteobacteria > Oceanospirillales > Halomonadaceae > Halomonas > Halomonas sp. BN3-1. The sequence continues at coordinate 9,614 of NZ_PYVV01000018.1, forward strand.
GAACGCAGCATCGTCGACAATCTCGCCCATCTGTTCGAGAAGCCGGAGGCACGCCCCCGCCTGATGCAGCAGCACCGGGCACTGCTCGACGCCATCCTCGAGGGGCGCGCCGAAGACGCCCAGGCGCTGGCCCACGAACACCTGGTCTACGTCGAAGAGGGTCTACTCGAGATGGAGCGCGCCGAGACCCGCTCGCAGCGAGCGCTGCGGCGTGCCCAGGTCATGCCGCCGCGCCGGTCGCGCTAGTCGATGCGACGCTGGTCACGCTGGCTGAATCGCCGCACCCTGGCGCTGGCGCTGGCGCTGGGTCTCGCCCTGGTGCTGTGGCAGAGCGCCACCCTGGCCCGCGAGCAGGCGCTGGCCTCGCTCAAGCGTGATGCCGATACCGAACTCAGGCTTTCCGCCACTGGCCTGACCGGTTACCTGTCACGCCACGAATACCTGCCGGAACTGCTTGCCACCCGGGAAACCGTCAAGCGATACCTGAGCGCCCCGGACGGCCAGGACGTGATGCCGCTCAACCGACTGCTCAACCGTTTCCGGAGTACCACCGGCGTCTCCGACATCTACCTGCTCGACGCCGAGGGCACCACCCTGGCGGCCAGCAACTGGCACCGCCCCGACAACTTCATCGGCCAGAACTATCGTTTTCGCCCCTACTACCAGGACGCCATCGCCGGGCACTACGGCCGCTTCCACGGCCTCGGCGTGGTATCGATGGATCGCGGCTACTACTTCTCGGCACCGGTCTGGCTCGACGAGGTCAATCCCGACGCCACCCCGGCCGGGGTGATGGTGGTCAAGGTCCGCGTCGATACGCTGGAGGCGAGCTGGCAGAGTCCGGGGACCAGCCTGCTGGTGGTGGATCAGAACGGTATCGTGTTCATGGCCAGCCAACCCGAGCTGCGCCTGACCTCTCTCACCCCGCTGGCGCCACCGCGCCTGGCCGAGCTGCGCGACTCGCGGCGTTACGCCGATGAAGCGCTGAAACCGAGCGGCCTCGAGGTCCTCGATCACCTCGCCAACGACGCCAGACTGGTGGGCTTCGACAGCGGCCCGCTGGCGTCCGGGCACTACCTTGGCGTCACTCGGGACTTTCCCACCCTGGGCTGGCAGATGCATATCCTCAAGCCCATGGCCCCGGTGATCGAGGCCCAGTGGCAGGCGATGCTGATGGGGGGTGGTCTATACGGCCTGCTGGCACTGGCCGGAGGCATCGGCTGGCAGCGCCACCGACTGCGCCGGGAGCGCGAAGCCTTCGCCGAGCGTGAGCGCACCACCCTGGCGCAAGCCCGCGACGAACTCGAGCGCAACGTGGCCAGCCGGACCCGCGACCTGCTCGCCACCAATCGCCGGCTATCCGACGAAATCGAGGAGCGCCGGCGCACCGAGGCGACTCTGCGCCAGACCCGTGACGAGCTGACCCAGGCCGCCAAGCTGGCGGTGCTCGGCCAGCTCGCCGCCGGCATCAACCACGAGCTCAATCAGCCACTGGCGGCCATCCGCGCCTACGCCGAGAACGCCCGGGGCTTTCTCGCCCGACAGCGCCACGACACCGTCGACGCCAACCTCGGCGAGATCATCGAACTCACCGGCCGCATGGCCGAGATCAGCGCCCAGCTACGCCAGTTCTCGCGCAAGAGCGGTGAGCCGCCAAGCCCGGTGTCGACCCGCGCCTGCCTCGACTACGCCCTGCGCCTGTTCAAGGCACGCCTCGGCGAGCAACAGGTCGAGGTGGTGTTCGACACCCCGGAGGAAGCGCCCTGGGTACTGGCCGACCTGGTCAGACTCGAGCAGGTGCTGGTCAACCTGATCGGCAATGCGCTCCAGGCCATGGCACAGACGCCGTCGCCACGCCTGATACTGGGCGTGGCCGCCGCCGATGGCCGCGTCAGGCTATGGGTCGACGACAACGGCCCCGGCGTCCCCGAGGACCAGCGCCGCCAGGTGTTCGAGCCCTTCTACACCACCAAGGCCCCCGGCGCCGGACTGGGGCTCGGGCTTTCCATCTCCGCACGGATCATCGATGATCTCGGCGGCCGCCTCCAGGCCGGTGTCTCGCCTCTGGGCGGAGCACGCTTTACCATCGAGCTGCCCCAGGCCGAGCACGTCCTCCCGCCCCACGATGAGAGCCACGCCACATGACCGACGAAGCCCCCGTGATGATCATCGACGACGAAGAGCACCTGAGGGTCACCCTGGGCCAGACGCTGGAACTGGCAGGCTATCGACCGCTGCCCTTTCCCAGCGCCGAACAGGCCTTGGCCACCCTGGACCGGGACTTCAGCGGGGTGGTGATCAGCGATATCCGCATGCCCGGCATGGACGGCATGAGCCTGCTCAGAGAGATTCGTCAGCGCGACCCGGACCTGCCGGTGGTACTGATTACCGGTCATGGCGATGTATCCACAGCGGTGGAGGCCATGCGGGAAGGCGCCTGGGACTTTCTCGAGAAGCCGTTTCCCGGTGAACGCCTGGGCGAGGTCGTGCGGCGAGGCGTGGAGAAGCGTCGACTGAGCCTGGAAAACCGCTTCCTCAAGGCCGAGCTCGAGGCCCAGCAGACCGCGCCAGGCCCACGTCTGGTAGGGCGCACCCCGGCGATCAAGCGGCTGTCGTCGATGGTCCAGCGCATCAGTCAGGTCGAGGCCGACGTGCTGCTGTTCGGCGAGACCGGCGCCGGCAAGGACCTGGTGGCCCGCGCGATCCACGAGCGCAGCGCCCGCGGCGGCAAGCCCTTCGTCGCCATCAACTGCGGTGCGGTGCCCGAGAGCACCATCGAATCCGAGCTGTTCGGCCACGAGAAAGGCGCCTTTACCGGCGCGGTGGAGCGGCGCATCGGCAAGTTCGAGCATGCCGCCGGCGGCACCGTCTTCCTCGACGAGATCGAATCCATGCCGCTGGCGCTGCAGGTCAAGCTACTGCGGGTACTGCAGGAGCGCCAGGTCGAGCGCCTGGGCAGCAATACCCCGGTGACACTCGACATTCGGGTGATCGCCGCCACCAAGATCGACCTCAAGACGGCCGCCGAGGCCGGCGAGTTCCGCGAGGACCTGTACTACCGCCTCAACGTGGTGACCCTGATGATTCCGCCGCTGCGCGAGCGCCGCGAGGACATCCCGCTGCTGTTTCACCACTTCGCCGCGGTGGCCGCCAGCCGCAGCGGCATGGAAGCGCCGCCGCTGGATGCGGCCGGCGTCACCGCGCTGCTGGCCCACGACTGGCCCGGCAACGCCCGTGAACTACGCAACCTGGCAGAGCGCTACGTGCTGCTCGGCAGCACCTGCGACTACCGCCTCGACGCCTTGATGGAAGGCGTCGGCAGCGACGGTGGCGAGCTGCCGCTGCCCCAGCAGGTGGAGCTGTTCGAGAAACAGCTGGTCAGCCAGTCGCTGGCCCGCCACCACGGCCGTATCAACGAGGTCTGCGAGCACCTGGGACTCCCGCGCAAGACCCTCTACGACAAGCTCAAGAAGCACGCCCTCAAGCCCGACGACTATCGCCAGCGCCCCGACACCAGCGCCACGCCCTGATCGACCAGCCCCTGCAGCGCGTCCCAGGACGGTAGCCAGGGCGCCAGACTCAGGGTCACGCACAGCATCGCCAGAGAGTTGCCGGGATCGCCCCAGTCAAACGGTTTGAAGGCGGTACCGAAAGAACGTTTCAGTCGCGCCCCGTTCAGATCCACGCTGTAGAGCTCATCGAGCAACAGATGGATGGCGAAGCCAAAGGTCAGGGCGCCGCCGTGGGCCCAGGCCATGGCGTCCGGTGGTGCGAACAGATGGTGGCTGAGCGCCGCGGTCGCCAGGCCGCACATGGCCGCGGCCAGAAGCGAGTGCCAAAGCCCCCGGTGGACGGTGAAGCGGGCAAAGATCGCGCCGGCCACATAGCGCACCGCCAGATAGATGGCGCCGCACACCAACAGCAAGGTGCCGTCGGAGAACCGCTCCTGCAGCATCACCGCGCCAGCCACCACCGCCGGCACCGCCATCAGATTGAAGATCAGCCGGATCGCCTTGGAGCTGTCGGAGTCGATATCGGGGAGGATGCCGCCCAGGGTCGTCAGCGCCAGCATCGGCAGGCTGTCGAGCGCCGACCACAGCCCCGCCTGCCAGCCGCCATGGGCCAGCACCGCGCCGCCGGCGGCGGCCACGCTGAGGTGGGTGCGGAAGTTGGCCATGCCGGGCGGACTCCTCGAAAAGGCATATACTGGATAAATGACCAGATTATCGCCCGGCAGTTCAATAGAAACAATTGGTTGGAAACATACTGGATAAAAAAACACGGACCTGCGCGGGCAGATCCGTGTTCTTCACCACTGCGGCTCTGTCGTCAGCCCTGGGCCGAGACCAGGTACTGATCCTTGAGCTTGACGTAGTTGCCTGCGGTGTAGGGGAAGAAGGCGCGCTCAGAATCCTTCAGCGGGCGCAGCGCCTTGGCCGGGTTGCCGGCGTAGACGTGGCCGCTTTCCAGGCGCTTGCCGGGGGGCACCACCGCACCGGCGGCGATGATCACCTCGTCCTCGACCACTGCCCCGTCCATGACGATGGCGCCCATGCCCACCAGGATCCGGTTGCCCAGGGTGCAGCCATGCAGCACCGCCTTGTGGCCGATGGTGACTTCATCGCCGATGGTCAGCGGCCAGCCGCCTTGATTGAAGTCGCTGGCGTGGGTGATGTGCAGCACGCTGCCGTCCTGCACGCTGGTGCGCGAGCCGATGCGAATCCGGTGCATGTCTCCGCGAATCACCGCCATCGGCCACACCGAACAGTCGTCGCCCAGCTCCACGTCACCCAATACCATGCACTGGGGGTCGATATAGACCCGCGCGCCCAGCCTGGGGCTTACACCCTGCCAGGAACGGATCACCGGATACCCCGGCGTACCATCGTGCGCTTCCGTTGCCACCCTGTCTGCCATCGCTGTCTCTCCTGAAGGTTGTGCGCCGGTCGGTCGCGGCACTACAGCAGACCGCTGAACAGCACCACCAGTACCAGCGGAATCGACACCCAGCGTACCACGGCGCGCCACACGCGAAAGCCATTGGGCCCCGCATCCAGCGCCCGCAGCGCTTCCTGCTCAGGCATCACCCAGGCGGCAAAGATGGCGATCAACAGACCGCCTAGCGGCAGGAAGATCTCCGGCGGAATGGTGCTGACCACGCCGAAGAAGTTCATCTCCCCGATCAGGTGGACGTCGCTCAGACTCGAGAACGACAGCACGCACAACAGCCCCACCAGCCATACGCACAGGCCCACCGCCAGGGCGGCCATGCGCCGCGACAGCCCCCAGCCCACCAGGGTCGAGACCATCGGTTCGGCCAGGTTGATCGATGAAGTCCAGGTCGCCAGCAGCAGCAGCAGGAAGAAAAGTCCCAGCCAGAAGGGACCACCGGGCAGCTCGGCGAAGGCCACCGGCAGGGTCACGAATACCAGTCCTGGACCCTCCCCCGGATCCATGCCCTGGGTGAACACCACCGAGAAGATCGCAATACCGGCCAGCAGCGCCACCAGCACATCAAGCACCGCCACCGCGCCGGCGGCGCCAGGCAGGCTCTGGTGGTCGGGCATATAGGCGCCGTAGGCCATCAGCGCGCAGGCCCCCACCGCCAGGGTGAAGAAGGCATGTCCCATGGCGTGCACCAGCACCATCGGCGTCAGCGCCGAGAAATCCGGGGTGAACAGCCAGGCCATGGCCGGACCGAAGCCGTCCATGGTCACGGCGTGGCCGGCCAGCACGATCAGCAGCAGGTAGAGCGCCGGCATCAGCAGGTTATTGAGGCGCTCCAAGCCCTTGGCCACGCCGGCGGCGACCACCACCATGGTCATCACCAGAAACAGCGTATGGTTGAGCGTCATCCGCAGCGGGTCAGCCAGGAAGGCGTCGAAGCCTGCGCCGATTTGCGGCGCACTCTGGCCTGCGAAGCCTCCGCTGAAGGCCTTGACCATAAAGTCGATGGACCAGCCGGACACCACCGAGTAAAACGACAGGATACAGAACACCGTGAAGGCGCCGAACAGCCCCAGCCACTTCCAGTGGCTCGAGGTGCCGCGCTGACGCGCAAGCTCAGCGAGCGACTGCATCGGGCTGCGCCGACCGGCCCGGCCGATCATGATCTCTGCCATCATCACCGGCAGGCCCAGCACCACCACGAAGCCTACATAGAGCAGCAGGAAGGCGGCGCCCCCGTTCTCCCCGGTGATGTAGGGGAAGCGCCAGATGTTGCCAAGACCGACGGCGGCCCCGGTCACGGCCAGGATAAAGGCGCGGCGCGAACTCCAGCGTTCCAGCGTTTGGTTCATGGTCTTTCGGTGTCCAGATCGAGAAAAACGAAGGCCGCAAGACTAGCACATTGAAACCGCCGGCAGTCGCCCGCATTTACTGAACCATTGTCGAATTCCCGAGAGGTGCCCATGTCCCGCAATCCGCTGCTAGAACGCCACACCCTGCCGCCCTTCGGCGAGATTCGCCCGGAGCACGTCGCCCCTGCGGTGGACGCGCTGCTCGAGGAGCTGCGCGAAGGCGTCGAGAAGCTGGTGGCCGAAGCCGAGCGCGACACCCCCAGCTGGGACAGCCTGGCGGCGCCGCTGGAAGAGATGAGCGACCGCCTGGCCCAGGCCTGGTCGCCGGTATCGCACCTCAACTCGACCATGAGCACACCGGAGCTGCGCGAGGCCCACGACGGCTGCCTCGAGAAGCTCTCCGCCTACAGCACCTGGATCGGCCAGCACGAAGGCCTGTTCCGCGCCTGGCAGGCGCTCAAGGACAGCCCGGCCTTCGCCGAGCTCGACGAGGCTCGCCAGCGTTCGGTGGACAACGCCCTGCGTGACTTCCGCCTGGCTGGCGTCGACCTGCCAGCAGACAAGAAACAGCGCTCGGCGGAAATCCGCACGCGCCTGTCGAGTCTGTCGAGCACCTTCTCCAACCAGCTGCTGGACGCGACCCAGGCCTGGGCGCTGGAACTCGACGACGACCACCGTCTGGCCGGCCTGCCCCAGAGCGCCCTGGACACCCTGGCGGCCAACGCCGAGGCCAAGGGCAACAAGGGCTATCGCATCACCCTGGACTTCCCCAGCTTCTTCCCGGTGCTGAGCTACGCCGAAGACCGCGAGCTGCGCCGTGAGGTCTACACCGCCTTCGTCACCCGGGCCTCCGAGAAAGGCCCCAACGCAGGCGAGTACGACAACGCCCCGATCATGGAAGAGACCCTGGCGCTGCGCCGCGAGATGGCCGAGCTGCTGGGCTTCTCCAGCTACGCCGACTACTCGCTGGCGACCAAGATGGCCGACAGCCCCAGCGAGGTCATCGGCTTCCTCGACGACCTGGCCAGACGGGCCCTGCCCCAGGGCCAACAGGAATTCAGCGAGCTCGAGGCCTTTGCCCGTGACGAGCTGGGGCTCGAGGAACTCGCCCCCTGGGATGTGGGCTACGCCAGCGAGAAACTGCGCGAGGCCCGCTACGCCATCTCCCAGGAGCAGCTACGCCCCTACTTCCCCGCGCCCAAGGCGGTCGCCGGGCTGTTCAGCGTGGTCGAGCGCCTCTACGGCGTGCAGGTCGAGCAGGATCCCGACGCCCCCAGTTACCACGAGGACGTCAGCTTCTACCGGGTGCTCGAGAACGGGCAGCCCATCGCCGGCTTCTATCTCGATCTCTACGCCCGGGAAGGCAAGCGCGGCGGCGCCTGGATGGACGAGTGCCGGGTGCGTCGTCGTCATGGCGTCGAGCTGCAGCTGCCGGTGGCCTACCTGACCTGCAACTTCACCCGCCCGGTGGGCGACAAGCCGGCGCTGTTGACCCACGACGAGGTCACCACCCTGTTCCACGAGTTCGGCCACGGCCTGCACCATATGCTCACCCGCCAGGAGGTGGCCGACGTCTCGGGCATCAACGGGGTGGCCTGGGACGCGGTGGAGCTGCCGAGCCAGTTCATGGAGAACTTCTGCTGGGAGCGTGAAGGGCTGGATCTGATCTCCGGCCACGTCGACACCGGCGAGCCGCTGCCCGACGAGCTGTTCGACAAGCTCACCGCGGCCAAGAACTTCCAGTCCGCCATGGGCATGCTGCGCCAGGTCGAGCTGTCGCTGTTCGACTTCCGCCTGCATCTGGAGCCAGCAGCGCCGTCTGCCGCCGACATCCAGGCGCTGCTGGACGATGTCCGCGCCAAGGTCTCGGTGGTACCGCGGGTCGAATTCAACCGCTTCCAGAACAGCTTCGGCCACATCTTCGCCGGTGGCTATGCGGCGGGCTACTACAGCTACAAGTGGGCCGAGGTGCTGTCCGCCGACGCCTGGAGCGCCTTCGAGGAGGCCGGCACCTTCGACGCCGAGACCGGCGCTCGCTTCCGCCGCGAGATCCTCGAGCAGGGCGGTGCCAGGGATGCCGCCGAACTGTTCAAGGCCTTCCGCGGCCGCGAGCCGAGCATCGAACCGCTGCTGCGCCACAGCGGCATCCGCGCCGCCTGACCATCCGTCTCGTCGACGCCCCCGCCGACAGCGGGGGCGTTGCCATTTGTGGAGACCGACATGACCGTCAAGAAACGCTTTATCGCCGGCGTCGTCTGCCCCCGCTGCGCCGCCATGGACCGTATCCGCGCCTGGGAGCAGAATGGCGTGCGCTACCGTGAGTGCGTCAGCTGCGACTTCTTCGAACAGCTGCCGATCGAGGACGACGTGGTCGAAGAGCTCGCCACACGGGTCAACCGGGAGTCCGAAGCCCCCGCCACTGAAGAGATCCAGCCGGTTCGCATTCTCGACCCCGGCAAACGCCACTGATTCAGCACGCGACGCTTTTACGCTCAAGGGTGTGCGGATATCCGCACACTCTAATTCGGCAAACGTGCGAAACTTCGGACAAAGGCCTTGTCGACATTTTCGACCAATGTCTAAAGCCTCTTTAATAACCAACTGATTTACAGATAAATCCTTGGGTCGGGCACACCCCTTGCGATACCTCTTGCGTTGACCGACGTCCGGTCAGGCTCGGTCTTGGCGTCTAGGCTTGAGACCGCAGCACGATAACCACAACGTCCATCGCATTGGGAGACATTGCATGAGCACCTCTACCCGGCTCCTCACCGGCGTCCTCGCCACCACCTTCGCCGGCACCCTGCTGGTGTCCGCTGCCGCCCAGGCAGACCGTGAAGACTGGCCTGAAAGCTTCACCGTGGGCACCGCGAGCCAGGGCGGCACCTACTTCGTCTACGGCTCCGGCTGGGCCAACCTGGTCGCCGACCAGCTCGGTCTGTCCGGCGGCGGCGAAGTCACCGGTGGTCCGACCCAGAACCTGGCGCTGGTGCACGGCGGCGACGTGGCCTTCGGCCTGACCACCATGGGTCCCGCCTCCGACGCGGTGAACGGCAAGAGCCCGCTGGCCCCCGGCGTGAAGATGGACAACGTCTGCGCCATGTTCCCGATGTACGAGACCCCGTTCTCCATCACCGCCCTGTCCGACAGCGGCATCACCTCGATCTCCGAGATTCCCGACGGCGCTCGTATCGGCTTCGGCCCGGCAGCCTCCACCTCCGACACCTACTTCCCGGCCATCCTCGAAGAGCTGGGCGTCAACTTCGATCGCCGCAACGGTGGCTGGTCTGACCTCGGCGGGCAGCTGCAGGACGGCCTGCTCGACGTGATCGCCTTCGCCGCCGGCATTCCGATCCCCGCGGTCAGCCAGCTCGAGGTGCAGACCGACGTCAACATCGTCGAATTCACCGAGGAAGAGCAGCAGCAGGTCCTCGACAAGTTCCCGGTCTCGGCCTTCCAGATCCCGGCCAGCACCTACACCACCCTCGAGGAAGACGCCCGTGCGGTGTCCATGTGGAACTTCGCCATCGCCGGCTGTGACCTGCCCGAAGACTTCGTCTACGAAGTCACCAAGCTGACCATGGAAAACAACGACAAGATGCTCGACGTGCACCGCAGTGCCGCGACCACCATTCCCGAGAACATTCAGTACAACACCGTGCTGCCGTTCCACCCCGGCGCCGCGCGCTGGTACGAGGAAAACGGCTACGAGATCGATCCGTCCATGATCAAGCAGTAATCAGGATCACCCGCCCGCGGCCAGTCCGCGGGCGGGCACCCGGCCGGTCGTCCGTTTCTCAAGGTATCGTTCCATGACCCACACCCCAGATTCTCCCCGCGACGAGGATGCGGCCGACGCTTCGGTCGAACCCATCGTCGCCTCGGGCGTCGACGACGAAGCCGTCGAACCCAATCGCCGTGTCTTCCAGGGCGGCAAGTGGTGGCTGTTCGGCGTACTCGCCGTGGCCTACACCGTCTTTCACCTGGTCTCGCTCAATATCTACCCCATCGAGACCTGGTCGTTCCGCATCATCCATATCGCCGGCGCGCTGATCCTCGGGTTCGGCCTCTACACCGGCTCGCGCTTCGTCGAGGACGGTCAGGACGGTGCGCCGCGCTGGGCCAGCGTGATCGCCCTGGCGTTGCTGCTGCCCGCAGGCTACGCCCTGATCCAGGTGGTGCTGATGCAGCAGACCATGGCCGGCGGCGCCATGCGCATCGAGCCGGCCATCGAAAACTGGCACTACGGCGCGCCGCTGATCCTGGCCACCGTCGGTGCCATTGCGCTTTCCTGGTTTCCCCGTCAGGCCCGCCACCAGTTGCTGTTGGCCGACGTCGTGTTGATGGTCTGCGCCGCCGCCGTGGCCGGCTACCTGCTGGTGGTCTTCAACAGTCCGCTGCGCGCCTCCACCGGCACCTCCTTCGCGCCCATGGGCATCAGCTGGGCCGCCATCTCCGGCTCGCTGCTGATCCTCGAGCTGACCCGCCGCGTTGCCGGTCTGGCACTGGTGGTGATCTCCGCCATCTTCCTGACCTACGTCTTCATGGGCCCCTGGCTGCCGGGCTTCCTCGGCTATCCGGGACTGTCGCTGGGGCGCTTCTTCAGCCAGGTCTACACCGACGCCGGCATCCTCGGCCCGACCACGGCGGTGTCCTCCACCTATATCATCCTGTTCATCATCTTCGCGGCCTTCCTGCAGGCCTCCAAGGTCGGTGACTACTTCGTCAACTTCGCCTTCGCCGGCGCCGGTCGCGCCCGTGGCGGCCCCGCCAAGGTCTCGATCTTCGCCTCCGGCCTGATGGGCATGATCAACGGCACCAGCGCCGGTAACGTGGTGTCCACCGGCTCGCTCACCATCCCGCTGATGAAGAAGGTCGGCTATCCGGCCAGAAGCGCAGGCGCCATCGAGGCGGCCGCCTCCACCGGTGGCCAGATCATGCCGCCGATCATGGGTGCCGGCGCCTTCATCATGGCCGAGATCACCGGTATTCCTTATACCGAGATCGCGGTGGCCGCGCTGATCCCGGCGATCCTGTACTTCGCCTCGGTCTACTTCATGGTCGACTTCGAGGCGGCCCGCAAGGGCATGCGCGGCATGCGCAAGGAAGAGATTCCGCAGTTCTCCAAGCTGATCAAGCAGGTCTACCTGTTCGCCCCGATCATCATCCTGATCACAGCGCTGTTCATGGGCTACTCGGTGATCCGCGCCGGCACGCTGGCGACCGCCTCCGCCGCGGTGGTGAGCTGGCTGTCACCCCACAAGATGGGCATTCGTTCCATCCTGCGGGCCCTCAGCCTGGCCGGCACCATGTCGATCCAGATCATCGCGGTGTGTGCCTGCGCCGGCCTGATCGTCGGCGTCATCGCCCTGACCGGCGTCGGCGCGCGCTTCTCGTCGCTGCTGCTGGGCCTGGCCGGTGTCAGCCAGCTGCTGGCGCTGTTCTTCGCCATGTGCATCTCGATCCTCTTGGGCATGGGCATGCCCACCACCGCCGCCTACGCGGTAGCCGCCTCGGTGGTCGCCCCGGGCCTGATCGACATCGGCATCCAGCCGCTGGTGGCGCACTTCTTCGTGTTCTACTTCGCGGTGGTCTCGGCAATCACCCCGCCGGTGGCGCTGGCCTCCTACGCGGCGGCGGGTATCTCCGGCGACAACGCCATGGGCACCTCGGTGGCCTCGTTCAAGATCGGTCTGGCAGCCTTTATCGTGCCGTTCATGTTCTTCTACAGCCCGGCCATGCTGATGGAAGGCGACTGGCCCCAGATCCTGCGGGTCGGCACCACCGCCACCATCGGCATCATACTGCTGGCGGCCACCGTCCAGGCCTGGTTCTTCGGACCGGTGAAGGCCTGGCAACGGCTGGTGATGCTGATCGGCGCCCTGTGCCTGATCTACGGCGGCATCGTCACCGACCTGGCGGGGCTGGCCATCGCCATCGGCCTGTTCGTGATGCAGCGCGCCAGCGGAGGCGGCACCCGCAGCGCCACCGCAGGCTGAACCCTGGCCCCTTTTAACTCCGCACCTTGAGCCCCGCTCTCTGGCCCCGCCCCATGGCGGGGCTTTTTCGTGCCTGGGGCTCCCCCATGACGACGGCCGCCCGCCGTTGGCCTGCCCGAACCGCCAGGCGTTTTCGTTTTTCTACCCTCCCCCAGAACGACGACGGCCCCGCACAGGGCGGGGCCGACGTTCTTGTTGTTGTGGTCGCGACTGGCTAGCGCGACCCGTCCAGCGTTGTTGTTGGTGTCATGAGCGGCCGGTGATGTTGTCGACGATCTTCAGCGTCGGCTCGGCCTGGTTGAGGGTGTAGAAGTGCAGCCCCGGGGCGCCGCCGTCGAGCAGGCGCTGGGCCAGACGCGAGATCACCTCTTCGCCGAAGTCGGCGATGGCGGCGCTGTCATCACCGTACGCCTCGAGCTGCTTGCGAATCCAGCGCGGGATCTCGGCACCGCAGGCGTCGGAGAAGCGCGCCAGCTTGGAGTAGTTGGTGATTGGCATGATGCCGGGGATGATCGGTGCTTCCACGCCAAGCTGACGAGCCCGCTCGACGAAGTGGAAGTAGGCGTCGGCGGTGAAGAAGTACTGGGTGATCGCCAGGTTGGCACCGGCATTCATCTTGCGGGCAAAGTTCTGAAGATCCGCCTCGAAGCTCGCCGCCTGGGGGTGAGACTCCGGATAAGCCGCCACCGCGATCTCGAAGTGATCGCCGGTCTCCTCACGGATGAACTCCACCAGCTCGTTGGCGTAGCGCAGCTCGCCGATGCCGCCCATGCCGGAAGGCAGGTCACCGCGCAGGGCCACCAGGCTGTTGATGCCCTGGGCCTTGTAGTCGGTCAGCAGCTCGCGCAGCTGGGCCTTCTCGCTGCCGACGCAGGACAGGTGCGGCGCGGTGGTGATGCCGCACTCGCGCACCGCATTGACGGTGGTGATGGTGCGATTCTGGGTGGAACCGCCGGCACCGTAGGTGACGGAGAAGAACCGCGGGTTGCGCTCGGCCAAGAGATCCCGGTTGCGCATCAGCTTCTCCCGCCCGGCGTCGGTATTCGGGGGGAAGAATTCGAAACTGATGCCCAGCGGGTGCTCTTGTGCGCTCATCTCGGGGTCCTCGTGAAGCGTGTCGGGCTACCGCAAATCGGCGGCCGTAAAGGTGATGGGTGCCATTGTGACGACTCAGTCTCACCCCGACCAATGAAAGTTTCGCGGGTAAACTTCAATTCTCTTCATATAAGAAAAGGGAATCTCATAACCACCTGTTCTAAAAAATGACCTCGGCAGCCGGCCCGGGCTGACACCGGCGCGCCCAGACGGCATGATACGGGGCCTGGCACCCAAGGATGATGAACATGGCCGTCGACCCGACCTCGCTGATGGGCCCCCTGTGGACCCTGCTCGCCTTTGTCGCCCTCGGCGTCCTGTCCGCCAGGCGGCTCAAGGTCGACCCTCGTCCCATCGCCACCCTGCTGATCTACCTGATCGCTCCGCTGACCTTCTTCCGCGCGCTGGTACTGGGCGGTCCGACGCCGGTCTACCTCGCCCTGACCGCTGCCCTGTTCGTGATCGCAAGCCTGGTGGCCGTGCTCATCAATCGGCTGGGAAAGCGCTGGCTGGGGGATGAGGAAGGCTCGGTGCTGGCGTTTTCTGCCGGTACCGGCAACACCGGCTACTTTGGTTTGCCGGTGGCGCTGGTGTTGCTGCCCCCCTCCGGCGTCACCCTGTACCTGTTCTGCGCACTCGGCGTCACCCTTTACGAGTTCACCGTCGGCTTCTATCTGAGCGCCCGCGGCCGCTTTACGGTGCGCGACAGCCTGCTCAAGATCGCCAGGCTGCCGCTGATCTACGCCTTCCTGGCGGCGCTTTTGGTGGAAGGGGTCGGCATGACGGTGCCAGCGGCGGTGACCGATGCCATGTCGGTGTTTCCGGCAACCTACACCCTGCTCGGCATGATGATCATCGGCATGACCCTGGGCCGAGTTTCTGTGCGCTCGCTGGATGGGCGCTTTATCGGCGCCTGCGTGGCGGTGCGTTATGCGCTGTGGCCACTGCTGATGCTGGGCGCCGTCCTGTTGCTCAAGGCCACCACCGGGCTGTCACAGGACATGGCGCTGGCGCTGCTGTTGATCGGGGTGGTGCCCATGGCCGCCAACGTAGTGGTGGTGGCCATGGAGCTCGGCATCGCGCCCGAAAAGGGCGCCCTGGCGGTGTTGATCACTACACTGGCCGCGCCGCTGGTGATCCCGCTGTACCTGAGCGGGATGCTTGGACTGGTGCAGTAAAGCTGAAAGGCGAAAGTCGCTAGCGCCGAGAGTGACTAGCGGGGAAACACGGGCGCGACCAATACCGCCTTGCCGGAAGGCCGCGATCTCAGACGCTCCACGTAGGCTCGGGCATTTGGCGCCGCCTCCATCAGCGAGGCGGCGGGCGGCGTGGCCTCCAGATAGTCGAGCATCGGCGCCGCCAGGGCATCGGCCAGGGTGAAGCCATCACCGACGAGAAAGTCTCTCCCCGCCAACTGGTGCTCCAGGATGGCCAGTATCCGTGCCACCTCCGGGGCCGCCTCGCGAACCCGGTCTTCCCTCACCTCGCCATTGGGCCCCTTGGGAAAGACCAGTTCCAGCAGGTAGCGCCGCACGATGGCCTGGTCGGCCTGGGTGGCCAGCGCAGCACACCACTGGTCCACCTGGGCCCGCGTCCAGTCATCCCTGGGTAGCAGGTCTGGCCCATCGAAGGCGCCCTCCAGGTAGCGGCAGATGGCAACGCTCTCGTACAGGCGTCGTTCGCCGTGAATCAGCACGGGAATCTTGTCGAAGGGATTGAGCGCCTTGAACTCCGGTGAATGCAGCTCGACACGACGTCCTTCGACCTCCATCCCGACACTGTGCTCGATGCCCTTCTCGTGACACACCAGCATCACGCTGCGCACGAAGTTCGAGAACGCGGGACCCACGATATGTACGCTTGCCATGCCAACCTCCTGGTTACCAGACGAAAAACCGCCGGCGCTTACCGATACATACGCCGACGTGTGTGCGCGTCGCGCTCGTCTTGCAGCATGGCCGCTGGCAGCATGAGTTCAACAACTTATTTTTACGCCGCAGACGACGCCACATGGCAGGCACGGTCAATGACCCGCGGCTGAAGAAGAAATTGCGGGTGGCCAGCAGAACGCTGGCGAAGGCCAGCGCCCCGCCCGTTAGACAAATCGAAGTGGTGAAGGAAGGCTCAAAAGCGCTCCTCAGGCCCCCGCCAGGACGCCCTCGGGGCAGGCGCGGGGCATCGAAGGCTCGGCCTCGATCACCTGCCCTTCCCAGTCGATCAGCGCCAGGCTGCCGTCGGGGCGCTCGATCAGCGCCGTGCAATGCTCCACCCAGTCACCGTCGTTGCAGTAGAGCACGCCATCTTGGGCACGAAATCCGGCCTTGTGGATATGCCCGCCGACGTAGCCATCGAGTCCTTCCCGGGCCGCCTGGTGGATGGCCGCCTGCTCGAACTGTTCGACATAGCGCTGGGCCGCGCCGATGCGCCCCTTGACCGCCGCCGCCAGCGACCAGTAAGGCAGGCCCAGCAGGCTGCGCGCCTTGTTGCACCAGCGATTGAGCGACAGCACAAACTGATGCATGCCATCACCCAGCGCCATCAGCCAGGGGGCCAGGCGCACATGGGTATCGAACTCGTCGCCGTGACTGACCAGCAGACGGCGACCATCGGCGGTCTCGTGGATCGCCCGGCGCTCGATGCGCACCCGGTGCATACGGATGCCACACAGCTGACGCAAGGCCGCGTCGTGGTTGCCGGGGATGTAGATGATCTCGCATCCGCCCTTGGCCAGGCGCAACAGTCGCCCCACCAGACGCTGCTGCTCCGCCGGCAGTGACGCCCGACGGTGCATGGCGATAAGGTCGATCACATCCCCTACCAGATACAGGCGCTCCGGGCGCACGCGGCGCAGCAGCCGCGACAGCAAGGCGGCCTGGCAATCCCGGGTGCCGAGGTGAAGATCGGAAATGAACAGGGTACGAGCGGTCAGTGATGTGGCCATGGGCAGTCTCCTGTGACGCCCACCCAGCCTGTCCTGTCCCGGTGACACTGCCATGGCGCGGCCATGACGAAACGATGACCGGTGCCGCCCCCTGCCCCGCTATTCCCCAGGCTCGCCCCAGGCTGACTACCCAGCCCTGATTCCCTGCCCCGATCAAGGCTGGCGGGGCGCACAGCCCCCTATCCGGCAAGCCTCAGTAACGATAGTGATCGGGCTTGTATGGCCCCTCCACCGGCACTCCGACGTACTCCGACTGGGCCTCGGTCAGCTGAGTGATCACGCCGCCAAAGCCCTCCACCATGTAGCGCGCCACCTCTTCGTCGAGATGGCGTGGCAGCACCGTGACATCAATCATGCCGTCGCGTTCGTCGGCGCCCAGCTCGGCAAAACGCCGGGCGTACAGGTGCATCTGCGCCAGCACCTGATTGGCGAAGGAGCCATCCATCACCCGCGAGGGGTGGCCGGTGGCGTTGCCCAGGTTGACCAGACGCCCCTCGGCCAGCAGGTAGATCACATTGCGGCTGTCGGGATCGTACGTCTGCCCCGGCCCGGCGTCACGGTAGATCTTGTGCACCTGGGGCTTGACCTCCTCCCAGAGCCATTGCTTGCGCATGTAGGCGGTATCGATCTCGCTGTCGAAGTGGCCGATATTGCAGACCACCGCGCCATTCTTGAGAGCGCCCAGCATGGCGGCGTCACAGGCGCCGATATTGCCGGTGCAGGTCACCACCAGGTCGGTCTTGCCGAGCAGTTCGAGATCGAGACTGTCGACGCCACGATTGACACCGCCGCGATAGGGAGAAACCACCTCGAAGCCATCCATGCAGGCCTGCATGGCACAGATCGGGTCGATCTCGGCGACCCGCACGATCATGCCTTCCTGGCGCAGCGAGGCCGCCGACCCCTTGCCCACGTCCCCATAGCCCATCACCAATGCCTGCTTGCCCGCCAGCAGGTGATCGAGCCCACGCTTGATGGCGTCATTCAAACTGTGACGGCAGCCATACTTGTTGTCATTCTTCGACTTGGTGACGGCGTCGTTGACGTTGATGGCCGGCACTTTCAAGGTGCCTGCCCTGAGCATCTCGAGCAGTCGATGGACACCGGTGGTGGTCTCTTCACTGATGCCGTGGATGGCGTCAAGCTTGTCCGGATGTCGCTCGTGCAACAGCAGCGTCAGGTCTCCGCCATCATCCAGCACCAGATTGGGGGTCCAGCCGTCGGCGCCATCCACCGTCTGCTCGATACACCACCAGAACTCGTCCTCGCTCTCGCCCTTCCAGGCAAATACCGGGATGCCTGCTGCGGCGATGGCCGCGGCGGCGTGGTCCTGGGTGGAAAAGATATTGCAGGACGACCAGCGTACGCTCGCACCAAGGTCGACCAGGGTCTCGATCAGCACCGCGGTCTGAATCGTCATATGGATACAGCCAGCGATACGTGCGCCCTTCAGCGGCTGGACCTCACGGTACCGGGCCCTGAGGGACATCAAGGCCGGCATCTCGCTTTCGGCGATGCGAATCTCGCGGCGCCCCCAGTCGGCCAGGCCGATATCGGCGACCCGGTAGTCACCCTGACGCTGAGCCCACTGCGCCCTTTGCGAAGCCTCGGTCGGAGTCATGCTCGCCTCCTGCTGGTTATCCAGCCTTCACTATAGGAGTCACCATGGCGGACTCGCCAACCAGGGCGCTGCGCCGATCTCTAGCCGGGCGCCAGCATCACTTTTCAGTCGAGTCGCTGAGGGGGGAAGCTGGTGCGCGGTGTGAGAGACTAGCTGGAGAGCGGTTCGAAGGGCTATGCGAAGGGCTATGCGAATGGCCATGCGAAGGGCTAGCTGAGCCCGGCGTGGCAATCGAACGTGTCGCGTCATCGTCGAAGGCCCCGACGAAGCCAGCAATACCGGCGTCGGCCAGTTGCCGCGCCAGGGCGTCGACCTCGGGATGCGATAGAAACGCGCGCCAGCGCCTGGCGCCGACATCACCGACGCCGGGGCGGTGGCGCCAGCCGGCTGCGTCCAACGCAGACAGCGTGCGCCAGGAGTCGTGCTCGGAGATACCCCCGGCCGAGGGCGCTCCCAGGGCGCTTAGCCACCGCGGGAAGCCGCGATGGCTGGTCTCGGAGAAGGCAACACCAAGACGCTCTGCGGTGACCTTGCCGATGCCGCTTGCCTGGGCCAGTCGCTCTGGCGACAGTTCCCGCCAGTCCAGCAACCCCGCCACCAGGCCAGCGTCCACCAGCGCCTTCCAGGTGCCTTCCCCGACGCCGTCGAGATCCAGCGCCGATGAATCACTGAGCCAGGCCAGGCGAGCCAGAAACTGCTGCCGGCAGCCCGGGGTCGGGTGCCAGCAACTCAGCAGGTGAAAGTCCGATTCCGCGGGAACCTCGAGGTCAAGCCTCTCGGCTGCGCGCCAGGCCACCCCCTTAAGCTGAGGGATGATCAGCCCGGCCAACTCGATGATCACCTGATCGCCGGGCCGCAGATCCCACTCACGCCAGCGTGACAGGCTCCCCAGGCTGACCTGGCTCAGCCTGCGTCCATCCACCTCCACCGGCACAAGCCGGGCCACCGGGGTGATGCGACCGCTACGACCAATGCGGAACGCTATGTCGGCTACCTCCGCCAGGGCCTCTCGCGGTGGATACTTCCAGGCCAGTGCCCAGTGCGGCGGCTCGGCCTGCCAGGTCACACCGTCGGGCCTGCGCCCACGCCGTAGTACCACGCCATCGGTGGCGAAGGGCAGCGGCGAGCGATACCAGCGCTCGCGCCAGGCGGCGGCGTCCTCCTGGGATTCAACAGGGTGGGTGTATCGCGATATTTGACCCAGGCCCAGGCGCTCGAGCCCTGACAGTCGCTCCTCGAGCGCCCGCGGCCCCATCGGCCAGGACCAGACGAACAGACCGATACGCTGGCCCAGCGCAGGGGACAACTCATCGCGGGCAAGCCAGCCGGCCACATGGGAGCGTGCCCCTGCCCCGCCATCCCGCTGCTGGACATGATCTTCAAGGCGCTCATACAGCTCACCCTGAAACACCAGACCATCGCCGTCGGCAAGCGACTGCCAATCACCTGCCAGGCGCTGGGGAATCGACGGGATGACCGCGGCATGGCGTGTCCAGTCCTGGCCGGTCCGCCCGTCCCCACGACTGTACACGCCCGCCAGGCGGCCTTCGTGATAGACAAGGCTGACCGCCACGCCATCTACCTTGGGCTGAATCCAGACATCGGTAGCGCGGTCGGCCGGTGCCGCAGGCGGCGAGCCTGGACCTTCAGTCACCAGCCAACGCTGCACCTCGGCAGCGTCCTGCGCCTTGCGCAGCCCAGTATGCGCCACAGGATGGCGCTGCCAGGGGATGGCACTATCCGCTGTCGGCGCGGAAGCCCTATCCTTGAAGTCCGCCACCTCGAGCTCGGGAAAACAGCGCTGGAGTTCGCGCCACCGACGTTCGGTCTGGTCGAACACATCATCGCTGACCGGCGAGCTGCCGTCCTTTCGGTAGGCCTGCTCCCACTGCCGCAGGTGGCTGGTCAACTCGGTGATGCGACTGGACGCCGTGCTCGCCGTCCAGTCAGGACAGTTGGCGTTGGCGTTGGCGTTGGCGTTGGCGTTGGCGTTGGCGTTGGCGTTGGCGTTGGCGTTGGCGTTGGCGTTGGCAAAGGAAAGCAGGACGATAAAGCCAACGAGCAGCAAGACTCGCCACTTTCCTGCAGACAGGCGTGGAAAA
Source organism: Halomonas sp. BN3-1 (assembly GCF_003056325.1). Taxonomy (NCBI): domain Bacteria; kingdom Pseudomonadati; phylum Pseudomonadota; class Gammaproteobacteria; order Oceanospirillales; family Halomonadaceae; genus Halomonas; species Halomonas sp. BN3-1. The sequence goes on from NZ_PYVV01000018.1 coordinate 29,671, forward strand.
GGGAACGTGAGTGGCAAGGCGAGTTCCTGACATGACGCGGGACGTCCGACCATCTGGCCCTCCTTGGCCACAACCGAAGGCCCCGACCGAACGGCACGGCCAAAAGGTTCAGTGCTGCTGGCGACGCTTTCTAAGGTGGCGATCGGTACGCCGTACCGACCACCAGGTCAGCACCAGCAACGGCGAGGTAATAGCGACGCCGAGCAGCACCTGTTGACCGATGCTCATAATCGAATATCTCCCAAGGGTTCGCTCTCGAACATCGTTGCATCATGCCCCAGGCACGAAAGGCGCTGCGTCGACAGCACAAAGGCGGGCACGCTCAGTGCAATGACGATGACGGCGGTCAAGAGTCCCTGGTGCTGAAGCAGAATCATCATGATGGCGGCGGCAGTCACCAGGAACGTTGCCAGTGCGGCGGTAGCCTCCAGCGCCAGCTTGGTCATGAATAGCTCACGATACTGGAGATAATCATCGTCACCTTCCGGCGATACCACGTCATGGGAGTATCGCCCTCCAGCCTCGGTGGTCCCGTCATCGCCAGCCCCCTTGCGCGACGGCGACTCCTTGCGCCAGAGTTCCTGCTGTGACGCCAGCCTGGTTCGCGAGCAGGTCGGGTCCGCGTGAAGACGCTGAAAGTGCCCCTGATGATGGCGCTGATAGAAGTGATAGTGGTGCCTTGCTTCGCCCATCTTCTGATCCCCCTGTCGTTGCTACCGTCTTGGCGCAGCGCTCATGTCCCTGATCCTGTCTCACCCGCACATCGGCTCTTCTTCGTGCCGCCCGGGGCACCAGCCAGTATTCCTGTCACGGGCGCTATGGCCTCTTTCCATCGTGCCGACCACACCATCGTGCCGGCCACACTTCAATCGTGGCCAAGACATGTGCTTCCACGAACCGCCTTCTGTCCAGCGCCCCAAATGCCAAGGACATGGATATATACCGACGTCCAACTCACACAGGCCATATATGCCTGTCGCCGAAAGCGCCTCTTTCCTGACATCTTTCAGGCGGCTCGCCGGCGTTTTTTATCGCTAATCATTCTCACGTTCTGGCCGCCTTCCAACCGCTTTCTAACCGTTTTTCCGGCGACGTGGGCGTCACTTTCCCGTGCAGGCCACTTGGCCGCCGATGGTTTCTCGAACAGCGGTTTCTCGACAGCGGTTTCTCGACAACGATCTGGCGATGGACAACGACACATCGAACCTTTGACTATAAAGAACCAACGACCATCACTGGCTGCCTGACAGATGATGACGAGCTGATGCGATACCGCGCTGCCGACTAAGCGGCATCTGCATCCTGTCTCCATCTAATATTAGCCGTGAGCCAAAGGCTTCTCCGCCCGCATGCGCGGATATGAAAAGGAATGAGATGATGTCGCCGTTTGACGCATAACCCGGCGACAAAGAGGTAGGCAAAGACGCACAATCACCACCAGGTCACCAGAAGACTTGCGACCGCTCTGCCAACGTCTCTTCGCACATTCGCGGCCCCCCCGCCGCCACAATGCGACAAGGCCCGCCTGGCGAACCAGGCGGGCCTTGTCATGTCGGCAGGCGCGGACACCGTGCCGATACTGTCGGATGAGGGCTCAGATACCGGCGGCGGCGCGCAGAGCGTCGGCCCGGTCGACCTTCTCCCACGGGAAGGCGGTAAAAGTCTCGGTGTGGATCTCGCCTTCGGTATCGGTCCAGCTATAGCTGGTCTCGAAGGGCTCACGGCCAAAGTGACCGTAGGCTGCGGTCAGCTGATACATGGGATGCAGCAGATCCAGCATGCGAGTAATGGCATTGGGGCGCAGGTCGAAGTGATCGCGCACCAGCTCGACGATACGTTCGTCATCGATACGACCGGTGCCGAAGGTGTTGATCGACACCGAGGTCGGCTCGGCGACACCGATGGCGTAGGACACCTGGATCTCGCAACGCTCGGCCAGTCCCGCCGCTACCACGTTCTTGGCCACGTAGCGGCCGGCGTAGGCGGCGCTGCGGTCGACCTTGGACGGGTCCTTGCCGGAGAAGGCGCCACCACCATGTCGCGCCATGCCGCCGTAGGTGTCGACGATGATCTTGCGCCCGGTCAGGCCACAGTCACCCACCGGGCCGCCGATGACGAACTTGCCGGTCGGGTTGATGTGATAACGCGTGCTGTCGGACAGCCACTCCGCCGGCAGTACCTGCTCGATGATCTCGCGCTGGACCATCTGGCGCAGCTGCTCCTGGTCGATGTCCGGATCATGCTGGGTGGACAGCACCACGGCATCGACCGCGCAGGGCTTGCCGGCATCGTCGTAACGGAAGGTCAGCTGGCTCTTGGCATCGGGACGCAGCCAGGGCAGCAGGCCACGCTTACGCAGCTCGGCCTGGCGCTCCACCAGCCGATGGCTGTAGTGGATCGGCGCCGGCATGTAAGAGTCGGTTTCGTTGGTGGCATAGCCGAACATCAGGCCCTGATCACCGGCGCCCTGATCCTCGGGCTTTTCGCGATCGACGCCCTGGGCGATTTCGACGCTTTGCTTGCCGATCAGGTTGAGCACCCCGCAGGTCTCGCCGTCGAAACCGACGTCGGAGGAGGTATAGCCGATATCCATGATCACCTTGCGCACCAGCTCCTCGAGATCCACCCAGGCGGAGGTGGTGATCTCGCCGGCCACGATGGCGACACCGGTCTTGACCAGGGTCTCGCAGGCCACACGGGCATTCTTGTCCCGCGCGATCAGGGCATCGAGCACGGCATCGGAAATCTGATCGGCAATCTTGTCCGGGTGTCCTTCGGACACGGACTCGGAGGTAAACAGGGAGTATTCGCTCATGGCGTCCTCGACCCTCTGTAGGATAATCGGCAGGCGGGCCTGGCAAGATGGAAACGGGAGCGACCGTGATCGACGATCGCACTATGCAGATTCCGCGTGGACCTGGCGGGACGAAATTCTACACGCTCGACCGTCCGGTTCCTAGCGACAGGCCGGGCCATGGCAGACCCTGCCAGGCATGGATCAAGTCCCCGGCATTTGATGGATATGTCATTTCCGGCGACAATATGTCCCCGATCGATCCGCGCCGCCCCTCCCGCCCTCGTTGTCCACAGGCACGACAGGCGGCGCCTATCCTTGACGCCGCTGCGCCGCCCCCACCGGGCAGGCCAACGTCAGATTGCCACTTTGCCCCAGGCGAGGAGCCCTCAATGCCGTCCCGTTTCGAACTGGCCAACGCCATTCGCGCCCTTTCCATGGATGCCGTCCAGAAGGCCAACTCCGGCCACCCCGGAGCCCCGATGGGTATGGCCGATATCGCCGAGGTGCTGTGGAACGACTACCTCGTTCACAACCCTGACGATCCCAAGTGGGCCGATCGCGACCGTTTCGTGCTGTCCAACGGCCACGGCTCCATGCTGCTGTACTCCCTGCTGCACCTGTCAGGCTACGACCTGGGTCTGGAAGAACTGCAGAACTTCCGCCAGCTCCACGCAAAGACCGCTGGTCACCCCGAGTACGGCTACGCTCCCGGCGTCGAGACCACCACCGGCCCCCTCGGCCAGGGCCTGGCCAACGCCGTCGGCATGGCCATGGCAGAGCGCACCCTGGCGGGTCAGTTCAACCGCCCGGGCCACGAGATCGTCGACCACTACACCTACTGCTTCCTCGGCGACGGCTGCCTGATGGAAGGCATCTCCCATGAGGTCGCCTCGCTTGCCGGCACCCACCAGCTCGGCAAGCTGATCGCCTTCTACGATGACAACGGCATCTCCATCGACGGCGAGGTCGAAGGCTGGTTCACCGACGATACCGCCAAGCGCTTCGAAGCCTACGGCTGGCACGTGGTACCGGCGGTGGACGGGCACAAGCCCGAGGAGATCAAGGCCGCCATCGAGATGGCCCGCACCCAGCAGGATCGCCCGACCCTGATCATCTGCAAGACCGTCATCGGCTTCGGCGCCCCCAACAAGCAGGGCAAGGAAGAATGCCACGGCGCGGCACTCGGCGAAGAGGAAGTCGCAGCGGCGCGCAAGCAACTCGACTGGCCCCACGCGCCCTTCCATATCCCCGAGGATATCTACCAGGGCTGGGACGCCTGCGAGCGTGGCCAGAAGCACCAGGCCGACTGGCAGGCTCGCTTCGAGCGCTACCAGCAGGAGCACCCGGAGCTGGCCCGCGAATTCCTGCGTCGCCAGAAGGGTGAATTGCCGAGCGAGCTCAACAGCGAAGCGCTGGTCGAGGCCGCCCAGGAGAAGGGCGAGTCCGTGGCCTCACGCAAGGCCTCGCTGAACTGCCTCAACGAGCTCGGCCCGCAACTGCCGGAGCTGCTGGGTGGCAGCGCCGACCTGGCGCCTTCCAACCTGACCTTCTGGAAGGGTGCCGAGGCCATCAGCGCCGAAGCAGCAGGCGGCAACTACCTGCACTACGGGGTACGCGAGTTCGGTATGGGCGCCATCATGAATGGTATCGCCCTGCACGGCGGCTTCGTGCCCTACGGCGCCACCTTCCTGATCTTCATGGAATACATGCGCAACGCCGTGCGCATGGCGGCGCTGATGAACCAGCGCGCCATCTTCGTCTACACCCACGACTCCATCGGTCTGGGCGAGGACGGCCCGACCCACCAGCCGATCGAGCAGCTGACCAGTCTGCGTACCACCCCGAACCTGTGCACCTGGCGTCCCTGCGATGCGGTCGAGACCGCAGCCGCCTGGGCCCACGCGGTCAAGCGCAGCGCCGGCCCCACCGCGCTGGTACTGTCCCGTCAGGGCCTGCCTCACCAAGAGCGCAACAAGAGCCAGCTGGCCAACATCCAGCGCGGTGGCTACGTACTCAAGGACAGCGAAGGCACCCCTGAGCTGATCCTGATCGCCACCGGCTCCGAGGTGACACTGGCCATGCAGGCCGCCGAAACCCTGGAAGCCGAAGGCAAGCAGGTGCGCGTGGTATCGATGCCGGCCACCGACGTCTTCGACAGCCAGGACGCCGACTACCGTGAGTCCGTCCTGCCGCGCAGTGTTCGCGCCCGTCTGGCCATCGAGGCAGGCCATCGCGACTACTGGAGCAAGTACGTGGGCCTCGACGGTGACACCATCGGCATGTCCAGCTTTGGCGAGTCGGCCCCGGCGGGCGACCTGTTCAAGCACTTCGGTTTCACCGTGGACAACCTGGTGGAACGCGCCAAGGCGCTGCTGGGTTAAGTCCAGCGCGGGCCGGCACGCCCGGCCTGTTGCGACCGAAAGCGTGACCAGCAGAAACGAGCAGGGGCACGGCTTAGGCCGTGCCCCTGCTGTATCTAGCGACCTTGATGGTCGGCCTAGGCGGCCTGATCCTCTATCCTGCGCGGTTGTTGAGGCAGGCTTGGATCAGGCGATGGTGACATCCGGCGCCAGATAGACGTCCTGAATGGCGTTGAGCAGGCTTACCCCGTCGCGCATCGGCTTCTGGAAGGCCTTGCGCCCGGAGATCAGGCCCATGCCACCGGCCCGCTTGTTGATCACCGCGGTACGCACCGCCTGGGTCAGATCGCCTTCTCCGGTGGAGGCACCGCCGGAGTTGATCAGCCCGGCACGCCCCATGTAGGCGTTGGCCACCTGATAGCGGGCCAGATCGATCGGGTGATCGCTGGTCAACTCGCTGTAGACCTTCTCGTGGGTGTTGCCGAAGCCGATGGTACGATAGCCATCGTTGTTCTCGGGCAGCTTCTGCTTGACGATGTCCGCCTTGAGCGTCGCCGCCAGGTGGACCGCCTGACTGGTGAGGTCGGAGGCCACATGATAGTCGGTGCCCTCATGCTTGAAGGCCGGGTTACGCAGATAGGCCCACAGCACCGTCACCATGCCCAACTCGTGGGCGCGCTCGAAGGCCGCGCTGATCTCTTCGATCTGGCGACGGCTCTCGGGGGAACCGAAGTAGATGGTCGCACCCACGGCGACGCACCCCATGTCGAAGGCCTGGTCGACCTCGGCGAACAGGGTCTGATCGTAGATCGCCGGATAGGTCAGCGTCTCGTTGTGGTTCAACTTGAGCATCATCGGGATGCGGTGGGCATAGCGGCGCGCCACCGACGACAGGCCACCCAGGGTAGAAGCCACGGCGTTGCAGCCGCCCTCGATCGCCAGCTCCACAATGTTGGCCGGATCGAAGTAGATCGGGTTGGGTGCGAAGGAGGCGCCAGCGGAGTGTTCGATCCCCTGATCCACCGGCAGGATGCTGAGGTAACCGGTGCCCCCCAGACGGCCATGGTTGAACATCGTCTGCATGCTGCGCAGCACCGCCGGCGAGCGGTCGGAGTCCATCATCACCCTGTCGACGAAGTCCGATCCCGGCAGGTGGAGTTGCTCCTTGGCGATACCGCGACATTCATGAGTCAAAAGGTCCTCTGCCTCGGCACCCAGCCAGCTGGCAATATCACTCATCATCAATCTCCCTGTCATGCCCGACCCCGTCGGGCGGTAGGCGAATAGTCAGTCTACACAGGGTAGCGGATGACGCGCTGCAACGAGAGCCCCTGCTGACCAAGGCACCATGAGTCGGCACAATGGCTCAATTCCCCTGGCCCCGGCCAGTGACAATGACCCAAGAGGATTGCAATGTCCGTGTTACGAGGCTTTTTATGGCTTTCGCTGTTGTGGCTGGTCGGCGACCTGGTGGTCAGCCTGGGTGAACTGCCGCTGTCCCCCGGCGTCGTCGGACTGATGCTATTGACTGGTGTCTTCGTACTACGAGGCCGCATGCACGAAGACGTGGCAGCGGCGGCACAGCCGCTGATCATGCTGCTGGCGATGCTGATCATGCCCGGCGTGGTCGGGGTGTTCTGGGTGCTCGACCAGATCTCGGGGCACTGGCTCGCCGTGGGGCTGGCGCTGACCCTGGGCACCCTGCTGAGCGTTGCCAGCACCCTGTGGCTGATGCGCCGCCTGCTGCCGGCGACGCCCTCCGAGGCGACCACCACCGCCCAAGGAAAGACCTCATGAACCTCGCCGTGGTCGATCACCTCGATACCCCAATGCTGGCCATCGCCCTGTCCATCGGCGCCTACTTGGCCGGCATGGCGCTGTTTCGGCGGCTCGGCTCTCCCGGCTGGTGCCCGCCGGTACTGCTGGCCTCGTTGCTGCTCGCCGCGACGCTCAAGGCGGCCGGCATCGCCTACGTCGACTATCGCCAGGGCGCCCAGTGGCTGATGCTGTTGCTGGGCCCGGCCACGGTGGCCCTGGCGGTACCGCTCTACCAGCAGATGCACCACATACGCGCGTTGTGGCGGCCGCTGCTGGTCTGCCTGCCGGTGTCGACGGTGCTGGCCGCCTGCTATGCGTTGCTGATCGCCTGGGCACTGGGGGCGCCGCCGGAACTGCTGGCCTCGCTGGCACCCAAATCGGTGACCGCTCCCATCGCCATGGGCATCACCGAGCGCCTGGGCGGCTCCGTGCCGATCCTGATGGGGGGATTGTTGATCACCGGCGTCGCGGCCACCGCCTGCGTCAGCCTGTTCGGCCGGCTCTTGAAAATCACCGATCAGCGCCTGCTGGGGCTGGCACTGGGCATCAACGGCCACGCCATCGGTACTGTGCGCGCCTTCGAGCTGGGCCCCACCGCCGGTGCCTTCGCTTCTCTCGGCATGACGCTGACCGGGGTGTTGACGGCGCTGATGATGCCGCTGGCCTGGCGCCTGGCCGGCATGCTCGGCTGAACCGATTCAGCTTTATTTTTATGCTACCTGCGCGGTTTTATGCCCAGTGTGACGCCGCTGGAGCCGCGACGCGCGGGGCGATTTGAGATAGACTTTCGCGCCTGTGTCCATCCCTCCGTGGAGAGTATCGAGCCCCATGGCCCAGCGTATTGCCATCAATGGCTACGGCCGCATCGGCCAGTGCGTCCTGCGAGCCCTCATCGAACGCAACGACCCCAGCTTCGAGGTGGTGGCGATCAATGAGCTCTCGGGACTCGATACCATTACCTACCTGACTCGCTACGACACCACCCACGGACGCTTCCCCGGCCGGGTGGAAAGCCGCGACGGCCATCTGATCATCAACGGGCATGCGATCCGGGTGCTGTCCGAAGAGGACCCTGACCGCCTGCCCTGGCGGTCACTCGGCATCGACCTGGTGCTGGAGTGCTCCGGCAGCTTCAAGGATCGCGCCACCGCCGAGCGCCATCTCGCGGCAGGAGCCGGCCGGCTGTTGTTCTCCCAGCCGGCAGAAAGCGACGTCGACGCCACCATCGTCAGCGGCATCAATGACGACGACCTGACGCCCGACGCCCGGGTGGTCTCGGCAGCGTCCTGCACCACCAACTGCCTGGTGCCGATCCTGACCGTGCTCGACGAGGCGCTGGGCATCGAGCACGGTGTGACCACGACCATTCACTCGGCCATGAACGACCAGCCGGTGATCGATGCCTACCACCAGACCGATCTGCGCCTGACCCGCTCGGCGATGCAATCCATCGTGCCGGTGGACACCGGCCTGGCCCGAGGCATCAATCGCCTGATGCCGCACCTGGCGGAGCGCTTCGAGTGCCTCCATGTACGGGTGCCGACGATCAACGTCTCGGCCATGGACATGTCCATCTGCGTCAAGCGCGATACCTCGGCCAGCGAGGTCAATCGACTGCTGCGCGAGGCCAGCGAGTCACGGCTTCCTGACCTGCTGGGGTATACCGAGGAGCCCATGGCGTCCATCGACTTCAACCACGATCCCCGCTCCGGTATCGTAGACGCCACTCAGACGCGGGTGGCCGGTGGCCGCCTGCTCAAGCTGCTTTGCTGGTTCGACAACGAATGGGGCTTCGCCAACCGCATGCTGGACGTGGCCGGGCGCCTCGCCAGCCTTCCCCGGGTTCCCGAGCGATGACACCGCCACTGACCAGCCGTTGCCATTCGCTGTCTCCCTCAGACTTTCCAGACGAGGATCTGCCGACATGAACGTGCGCAAGATGACCGATCTCGACCTCAAGGGTCAGCGGGTACTGATTCGCGAAGACCTCAACGTACCTGTCAAACACGGCCAGGTGACCAGCGATGCCCGTCTGCGCGCCAGCTTGCCGACCATCAAGGCAGCTCGCGACGCAGGTGCCAAGGTGCTGCTGATGAGCCACCTAGGCCGCCCCACCGAAGGCGAGCCGGCCGACGAGTTCACCCTGGCACCGGTGGCGGCCTACCTCGGTGACCTGCTGGACTGCCCCGTGCGCCTGGTGACCGACTATCTCGAGCAGGAACCGAGCCTGGAAGACGGCGACGTGGTACTGCTCGAGAACGTGCGCTTCAACCAGGGCGAGAAGAAGGACGACGAAGCCCTGGCCAAGCGCTACGCCGAGCTGTGTGACGTCTTTGTGATGGACGCCTTCGGTACCGCCCACCGTGCCCAGGCCTCGACCCACGGGGTGGCCCGCTTCGCACCGACCGCCTGCGCGGGCCCCTTGCTGGCCGCCGAACTCGATGCCCTGGAAAAGGCGCTGGCGACTCCCAGGCGCCCGATGACCGCCATCGTCGGCGGCTCCAAGGTCTCGACCAAGCTCGAGGTGCTCAACGCCCTGTCCGAGAAGTGCGACCAGCTGATCGTCGGCGGCGGTATCGCCAACACCTTCATCGCCGCGGCGGGTCACAACGTCGGCAAGTCTCTTTACGAGGCCGACCTGGTGGACAAGGCCAAGGCGCTGATGGCCAGGGTCGAGATTCCGCTGCCCACCGATGTGGTCGTGGCCACCGAGTTCTCCGACTCCGCCGAAGCCGTCACCAAGCCGGTGGACCAGGTCGCCGACAACGAAATGATCCTCGACATCGGCCCGGATACCGCCGCCCGCCTGGGCGACATGCTCAAGAGCGCCGGCACCATCCTGTGGAACGGCCCTGTCGGGGTGTTCGAGATCGACCAGTTCGGTGGCGGCACCGAGGCCCTGTCCAAGGCCATCGCCGAAAGCGACGGCTTCTCCATCGCCGGCGGCGGTGACACCCTGGCAGCCATCGACAAGTACGGCATCGCCGAGCAGGTGTCCTACATCTCCACCGGAGGCGGCGCCTTCCTCGAGTACGTCGAGGGCAAGGAACTGCCGGCGGTCAGCGCCCTCGAGGCGGCCGCTCGCTGAGGTTTGCCGAAAAAGCAGCGGCGCTCGCCGGTGCTTTCTACCAAGCCTAAGCCCCGGGGCCGGCCATCGCCGGCCCTTTGACAACCCAAGCGACATGGGCGCGACAGCATCGCGCTCTCGACCTCTTCAAGAATCAGGTACCTCCATGGCACTCGTCAGTATGCGCCAATTGCTGGACCACGCCGCCGAACATGGCTACGGCGTGCCGGCCTTCAACGTCAATAACCTCGAGCAGGTTCGCGCCATCATGGAAGCCGCGGACGCCACCGATTCCCCGGTGATTCTGCAGGCCTCCGCCGGCGCCCGTAAATACGCCGGCGCCCCCTTCCTGCGCCACCTGATCCTGGCCGCCGTGGAAGAGTTTCCGCATATTCCGGTGGTCATGCACCAGGACCACGGCACCAGCCCCGCTGTGTGCCAGCGCTCGATCCAGCTCGGCTTCTCCTCGGTGATGATGGACGGCTCCCTGGGCGAGGACGGCAAGACTCCGGCAGACTACGACTACAACGTCGACGTCACCCGCCGCACCGTCGAGATGGCCCACGCCTGTGGCGTCTCGGTAGAAGGTGAGCTCGGCTGCCTGGGCAGCCTGGAAACCGGCATGGCCGGAGAGGAAGACGGCATCGGCGCCGAGGGCAAGCTGAGCCACGACCAGCTGCTGACCGACCCGGAAGAGGCCGCCGACTTCGTCAAGGCCACCGGCGTCGACGCCCTGGCCATCGCCATCGGCACCAGCCACGGCGCCTACAAGTTCACCCGTCCGCCCACCGGCGACACCCTGTCGATCCAGCGTATCAAGGAAATCCACGAGCGCATCCCGGATACCCATCTGGTCATGCACGGCTCCTCCAGCGTGCCCCAGGAGTGGCTCGAGGTGATCAACGCCAACGGTGGCGCCATCCCCGAGACCTACGGCGTCCCGGTGGAAGAAATCGTCGAGGGCATCAAGCACGGCGTGCGCAAGGTCAACATCGACACCGACCTGCGTCTGGCCTCGACCGGTGCGGTACGTCGCTTCCTGGCCGAGAACCCGGCAGAGTTCGACCCGCGCAAGTTCCTCAAGCTTACCGTCAGCGCCATGAAGGACATCTGCATCGCCCGCTACGAAGCCTTCGGCACCGCCGGCAACGCCAGCAGGATCAAGCCGATCAGCCTGGAAGGCATGTTCGAGCGCTACGCCCGAGGTGAACTTGATCCAAAGGTGAAGTAAGCGTCGATCAGGTTCCCGCAGCGGTAACGCAAAACGCCCCATGCCGGCAAGGCTTGGGGCGTTTCGTTGTGCGCCGCTGGTACAACACCAAACCGCTCGTCAGGTGTCAGCAGGTAGACTCTTCCAGCCGTCGCCGCAACGGAATATTGGCCTCCGTGCGGGCCGAGGACACCGGTAGCTCGGCGCGAATGTCCTCGATGGCATTGAGCAGCGGCTCCAGCGCGGTGAGATGGCGCGGAGCACGCAGTCGCCTTTCAAGCGCCCGATAAACCTCATCGGGGTCTTCTCCCGGCGCCTGGCTCGAGGTAAAGGGAGCGCGCAGTGCGGGAGTCGCCACCGAGACCGGCTCGAATAACCGCGCGTAGGGGTCTTCGCCGGACCAGGTCAGACACAGCAGATGATCCCGGGTGACCTGAACGTTCAGTTCCGGATAACTGCGGGCAAGACGCACGAGACAGTCAACGACATCATCGGTAAGAAACGCCGCCAGGGCGTCATGTTCCGCCGTGCAGGCGACGAAGTAGCGAGAAAAGGCGCCCTCTCCCCAGCGTTCGCCGGTGGAACCGTGGTGCAACAGTCGCCACTTGCCCTCTCGCGGGTTGCAAAGATCCACCGCCGCCACCTCGAAGAGATCGCAGATCAGGCCGTTGCGATGATAGGTCCGACGGTCCTTGTCCATGCCCTCGTCATAGGCGAAGCGATAGACCCAGTATTCGCCACCGACGCGCTCATCAGCAGCCCTGCGGCAGTACTCAAGCTCGCCATTGTCCGCATAGGTACGCTGAAAGTCGGTGATCTTTCGCCGGAGCGTCGTCAGCATCGCATCAAGATCGACATCGGGCTCGGCCAGTCGAAAGTCGAGCTCCGCCGCACGCCGCACCAACAGTCGCAGGAAGGCGGCCACCCGCTCGGTGGCGTGCCAGTCGAAACCCAGCAAGGCTGCCCCGACCAGCGCCAGCGGAATCAGCCACGGCCAGGAGAGCCCTCCCGCCAGGGTGATGATAAAGCCGAGCGTGCCCAGCAACAGGCAGAGAAGCCCCAGCGCCAGAATCGTGGAGGAAGGACGCGGATTGAGCGACACGTCCTCGTCCCGGGCGCGATCCAGGATCTGGATCAGCGACTCCCGTGATCTGGCCGCTTCCGCGGCATGCTGCTCGCGGCGCGTAAACCGATATGCCTTCCATAGCGGCGTCATCGTCGCGCCTCTCCTTCGCTCATGGTGATAGCTCTCTTGATGGCAACCTTGATGACAGTGATGTCAGCAGCAACAAGTCTAGTGTCCACCAAGACCTGGGCGCCCCTTGGCATGGCCACATCAGGGGTACACGGGCCGTCCCCATGGAGAGTGAAACACATCCTTCGGACCACACCCGGCTGCAGCTGTGCTGAAGCGATAACCTAAGCGCACTTCAGCGCAATCGCCTCGCGCCCACCACCCGGGCTGCCGACTCGAAGACCAGCGCCTAACCTGCGCCGTTCGATCTCCGCCGCTGGTGCTGGCGCCAGCGACTCGGCGCAACCCCAAACCAGCGGCGACAACCTCGCGTCAGCGCGCTCAACTCGGAGTAGCCCAGCAGATTCGCGATATCGGTCAACGGCAGCGACGTTTCCCGAAGATAATGAATCGCCAACTGCCTGCGGACCTCATCGACCAGATCCTGGAAACATCGCCCCCTGGTGGCCAGACGTCGCTGCAGCGTTCTCGGGTTCAGCGCCAGTCGCCTGGCGATGTCATCGAGTCCAGCGCCCCCCTGCCCCAGCTGCTGACGGATTTGCCACGACACTTCATCGACCAGATCTTGAGGGAGTTGTTCCGGCCGATAGGTCAGATACTGCTCCATCAAGCGATGCAGACGTCCGTCGGCGGTCACCAGAGGACGCTCGAGGTCGGAACATTCCAGCAGCCAGCCATCGGAAGGGCTGTTGAAGGTCGGCACCACCCCCAGCAAACGTTGATACAGGAGCGCAGGCACGCTGGGGGACGTCGCCAGATAGATGGCCCTGGGACGCCACTGCGGCCCCAGCAGCAACGACAGCAGGCGCTGGCCGACGCCTACCGGCAACTCGCTGATCTGGCGACCGGGAGCCGCCCCGCCCCCCACCATGGTGTAGCTGAGAAAGGCTTGGCGGGGGCCACGTTCGATGTCGATGACCGCACTGCTCGAGTGGGCGGAAAAGTGATCTGCCAGCGCCTCCAGCGCCAGGCCGACCGTGGCGGCATTCTGAATCAGGTAGAGCAAGGGTCCGAAGATATCGACTCCCTGGTACTGGCCGAACTTCAGGCCGAACAGCGAATCTCCGGATGCTTCGGCACAGTTTTCGAGCAGCATCGCCAGACTCGAGAACTCGATGATGCTTTCCGGCGACTCCAGCAACGAGAGCGATAGTCCCACCCTGGCAAGCTGGGCCTCGGGGTCGATGCCCTGCTGGCGCGCGAAGTTGGCGAAACCGTGCAGTGACGACGCTCGCGAATAGTCGGCCATGCTCTCTCCCTCAGCCTGACTTCCTTACCACCTACGTTGCTCGGATGCTGATTCTCTCTTCAATTTTCGAAGCGGTTCATCGTTTTCGAGGCGGTTGATCCTGGGGCTCTTGCCTCCAGCGCGCTTGGCCTAGGCGCTGTCCGAAAAGTCGACGAGCGAAGGTTAGACAAGGCAAAAATCGGTGAGAAAGCGCAGTTTACGGGGTGTAAATGAGCATTTTGATCCGATTTTTAACGCCGTATTACCGAGCGCAGGCACTTTTCAGACAAGCCCTAGCCCTCTCCATCTAAGGTCTAGCCCTAAGTGTCGTGCAAGGTCAAATCCTTGTCATCAAATGTCAAATCGGAGGATGTCTGGCAGACGAGGATGATGCTTCGAAGACGTTTCTTTGATCCATCCACGACAAGAGCGACAACAAGATGCCATTTCCTTTCCAGATTTCGACCCATGATGCCCTGTTGACCCTGGATACCCAGGAACTCCCCATCTATGAAGACGCGCTGCCAGGCATCCCCGGCGTCGACGTCCAGCCGCTGTTTCTCGACCCGCACAACGGCGTCTGGGTGCTGCGGGTGAAGTTCAAACCCGGTGTGGTGCTGCCCAAGCACTACCACACCGGTACGGTGCACTTCTTCACCCTGTCGGGACGCTGGCACTATCTCGAGTATCCCGATCAACCCCAGACCGCCGGCTGCTACCTGTACGAGCCCGGCGGCTCCATCCATACCTTCGCCACTCCCGCCGACAATGACGGGATCACCGACACCTTCATGGTCGTCGAGGGCGCCAACGTCAACTTCGATCAGCAAGGCAACTATCTGGGGCTGATGGACGCCAGCAGCATCATGGGGCTCATCGATGCGCTGATCACCGAGCGCGGCCTCGACCCGGCGCGCTATGTCACGCCTCCCCAACCGCACTACACCGACGCGCCGCGCTAGCCCGCCAAGATCACGCCTCCACGCGGCGTCAATCGACAAGACTCCCTACAACAATTGCGCTCGGTATGTGTCCCGCCAGGCAGGTGCCGCGGGGCCCGTCATCGACGCCAAGGAGATTCCCCATGCGCGCGATCGTCCTGCGCAACGAGCGACTCGGCCTCGAGTCACTGCCCGACCCGACGCCGGAAGCGGGAGAAGTGCTGGTCAAGACCCTGGCCTGCGGTATCTGCGGCAGCGATCTGCACATGGCAGATCACTGTCACGATGCGCTGGCGGGGCTTCGCAAGGGCCGCGTTCCAGTAGCCTTCGAACCGGACCAGGGCGTGGTCTTCGGCCACGAATTCTGTGCCGAGATCCTCGACCACGGCACCGGCAGCGACAAGCGATACAAGGCCGGAACCCGCGTCTGCTCGGTGCCCTACGCGGTCAACGCCCAAGGCTTTCATCACATCGGCTATGCCAACGCCTACCCCGGCGGCTTCGGCGAGCTGATGCGCCTTCAGGAACACAGTCTGCTGGAGGTGCCCGGCGATTTGCCCAGCGAACTGGCGGCACTGACCGAGCCACTGGCCATCGGCCGCCACGCCGTCGCCAGAGCCCGGCTCGCCGGAGGCGAAGTGCCGATCGTGATCGGCTGCGGTCCGGTCGGCCTGTCGGTGGTGATGGCGCTGAAGGCGGCCGGCTTTGGCCCGGTGGTGGCCACCGACTTCTCCCCCCATCGGCGCCAACTGGCCGAGTGCCTGGGTGCCGATATCGTTGTCGATCCGGCCGAACGTGCCCCCTTTGATTGCTGGCTCGAGGCCGCAGAAGCGCCACAGGGCTTCGACATGTACGGCCCCACGGCAATGCTGTCGATCGGCGCTCAGCCCAGGCCTTGCGTGGCCTTCGAGTGTGTCGGCGTGCCCGGTCTGATCGCCCGAACCATGCTCGACCTGCCACCAAGAAGTCGGCTGGTGGTGGTCGGCGTCTGCATGCAGACCGACCAGATCGAGCCGATCGTCGGTATTGGCAAGGAGCTGGACCTCAGCTTCTCGTTCGGCTACCGCCCCGAGGAGTTCGCTGCCACCCTCACCGACCTCGCCGACGGCCGCCTCGACGCCGCCCCCTTGATCACCGACCGCGTCACCCTCGACGGGGTCCCTGCGGCCTTCGAGACGCTTCGCCATCCCGGAGATCACGCCAAGATTCTGATCCAACACGGAGACAGAACATGACCCCGAGCCTTTCCTCTTCTCTCGAAAATGGACCACACAGGCTGTGCGTGCTGGGTGGCGGCGTCCTGGGTGGCCAGATCGCCTGGCACAGCGCCTTCAAGGGCAAGAGTGTCATCGTCTATGACATCGACGACACGGCGCTGGAGCGCTGCCGCGCAAGCCATGACCACTACGCCGGCATCTATCAGGCCGACGTGGGCGCCAAGCCCGAAGCCATCGCCGCCACCCGCGCGCGGCTCGCCTACACCAGCGACCTGGCCGAAGCGGTGGCCGACGCCGAACTGGTGATCGAAGCCGTACCCGAAGATCCCGAGATCAAGCGCCAGCTGTACCGGACCTTGTCACCGCTGCTCGGCCCCGAGACCCTGATGGCAACCAATTCCTCGACCCTGCTGCCCGCCGACTTCGCCGATGACAGCGGACGCCCGGAGCGCTACTGCGCGCTGCACTTCGCCAACCTGCTGTGGATCATGAATGTGGCCGAGGTGATGGCTCACCCACGCACATCACTCACTACCCTGGAGTCGGTTACGCGCTTCGCCATCGACATCGGCATGATCCCCATCCCGGTCGAAAAGCCGCGCAACGGCTATCTGATCAACAGCTGGCTGGTGCCACTGCTGACAGCTTCCCTGACCCTGCTGCGTGAGGGCGTCGGCAGCGCCGAGATGATCGACCGCACCTTCATGAAGATGTGGAGCTCTGCAGCGGGGCCCTGCGGCATGATGGACATCATCGGCATGAAGACGTGCTTCGACGTCAGCCACCACTGGGGAGAGGTCAACGACAACGACGAAATGCGGGCCAACGCCGACTTCCTCCATCAGCATTTTCTTGCCAGCGGAAAGCTCGGTCTGCCCAGTGGCGAAGGCTTCTACCGCTATCCCGCCCCCGCCTACTCCCAGAGCACCTTCATGGCGGTCCCCGACCACAGCGAAGCAGGTCACATCGCGGCCCAGGTGCTCAAGGGCATGGCGGGTTGACCCAGGAAGGGGCGGTGGGCGACGCCCCTTGCTGTAGTGTGATCAACGCTTGCCGGGCAGCAGCCTGGTAGAGCGCCCGCCCTTGCGGGTCTTGTCCAGCGCCTTGCGCCCGGCGCTACGGCCCACTACGCGGGCCACGCCGACCATCACGCCGGTGGCGGCTCCCCACAGGATCGCCTCGCGCCACTCGACGTCGTCGCGATCCGGATTTTCCGGCGGTTCCTTGTCCGATACCTTTTGATAGGCACGCTTGGCGGCCTTGCGTGACATCACGCTGGCCCCCACCGCGGCCGCGGACCCCACGATGGACCACAGTGTCTCTTCTTTCATGAGTACCTCCTTGAACCATGGCCGGGGCCATCCCGCCCCGAGAATGTGGTGTTTCGAACACCGCTGTGTTTCAGCATAGCGAAGAGGTCCTCGCCGCCTCAAATCCCCCATTTCCGCACCGCAATAGTGCGGACTGCGCAGCGTGAAAAAACAGTGTTCAAAAATTGTGGTTTTCGACTTCGAACACAGGCAGACTCCGCAGAAATCTGCAACACTGTTCGATAACGCAACGAATCGCGAGGTCGCCTCCATGGCTCGCCCCCTCTGCCTGCTGTTCGACTGTGACGGTACCCTGGTGGACAGTGAACCCCTGCTGGCCGCCGAGATGGCCGTCAGCCTCTCCGCCGCCGGACTGCCGTTCCGGGCCGAGGACTATATGGGCGACTTTCGCGGCGCGCGCTTTCGCAATATCGTCGCCACCCTCGAGGCACAACATGGTCAGGTCGATCCGGACCACCTCGAGGTGCTGGAAGCGAGCATGCGCGCCAACCTCAACCGCCGCCTGGCCACCGACCTGACCCCCATCGCCGGTGCCACCGAGGCCCTCGCCGCGCTGTCACACTACCCCATGGGCGTGGTTTCCAACGGCCCCGAGAACAAGGTGCGCACCTCACTTGCCACCGTGGGCCTGACCGAGGTGTTCGGCAATCGCCTGTTCAGCGGCTACACCGCCAACTGCTGGAAGCCGGACCCCTGCCTGTACCTGCATGCCGCCAGCATCATGGGCTTCGCCGCCGAGGACTGCATCGCCATCGATGACGCCATCGTCGGAGTCAACGCGGCCCTGGCCGCAGGCATGACCGTGGTCCACCTCAATCGCTTCGCCGATGCCGAAGAAACACCCGAAGGCGCCCACATGATCACCAGCATGTTCCAGCTGCCGACGGTCATCTCACGGCTGCAGAAGGATCGCGACAGACACGCCATGCTCTCCAGCGGTTAGCGGCCGCCACCGTTTCCCCGAATGCCCGACAACAGTCGGGCCTTTTCATTGATGTGCATCACCTCAAGACCTTTGTCTAAGGCACGCCCGGTTGCCGGCTCGGGCTCGAAGCACCTAAGCTTGCTAGCCAATGGGAACGTTCCCATGACGTATTTCACCGTTCTGTCGCTCTCGCATCGCCCTGCCTGCTCTGCTGAACTCGTCAGGGCATGCTGGCGACACTAGTCAACGGGCGTTGCCAATCCATCCAAGAGCCCATCCATGAACGACCGCCCTCGACCCGCCACCATCCTCGAAGTCGCCCGCCAGGCTGGCGTCTCCAAGACCAGCGTCTCGCGCTACTACAGCGGTGAGCGAGAACGGCTGTCCGGGGCCATGCGCGAGCGTATCGTCGCTGCCGCCACAGCGCTGGGCTACCAGCCCAACCCCATGGCCCGGGGCCTCAAGGGAGGCCCCTCCGGCCTGGTCGGCATGCTGGTGGCCGATATCCGCAATCCTTTTTCGGTGGCGATCATGCATGGCGTCGAACAGGCCTGTCGTCAGGCGGGACTGTCGTTGATGGTGTGCAACAGCGATAACGACCTCGAGCAGGAGCGCCAGCAGCTGGCGCTGCTGTCGTCCTACCGTATCGAGGGCCTGGTGGTAAACGCGACCGGCCGCCACAGCGACGCCCTCGCCCAGCTGGCCGACAGCGGCACGCCGTTGGTACTGCTCGATCGCAGCCTCGCCGACGTCCATGCCGACGAGGTAGGGCTCGACAACGACGCCGCCATCGACATGGCCATCGCGCACTTGCGCGAACAGGGCTACGGGCGCCTGTTGTTCATTACCGAACCGCCGGCCCAGGCCAGCTCTCGTCAAGCTCGTCTGGAGCGCTTCAACCAGCGCTGCCGTGACGGCTCGCTATCCGGCGACACCCTGGTCATCGAGCTTGGCGATCGCCAACGCCTGGACCAGGCATTGGCTCGATTTGTCGATAGCGCAGGCGATTCCCGCCCGGCGATCCTCTGCGCCAATGGCCAGGTAACCCTGGCACTGACCCGACGCATGAAGGCCCTCGGCTACCTCCTGGGAGAGATCGGGCTGATGGGCATCGACGAGCTAGAGTGGTGTGACCTGACCGAACCGGGCATCACCACCCTTGCCCAGCCCACCGGTGCCATCGGTCAGGCCGCCGTCGACTGCCTGCGCGCCCGTGCCGTCGGGCCTCGGCAGGCGCCGCAGCGTGCGACCTTCGCCCCGACGCTGACGGCAAGGGGCTCCACCCAGCCCGCTGCCACCCCTTCCGCCACTGCGGAGCCTTCCTCAGTGTCCTCTTCGTCTTCCACCTAAGAGACCTCCTCATGAACCAGAACACTCCTGACATCCTTACCTTCGGCGAGGCCATGACGCTGTTCGCCGCCGACGCCCCTGGCGACCTGGCCGAGGTCGAGCGCTTTTCGCGCAGCTGTGCCGGCGCCGACACCAACGTGGCCATCGGCCTGTCACGGCTGGGCTTCAAGGTGGGCTGGCTCAGTCGGGTCGGCGAAGACTGTTTTGGCCGCTACCTGCGTGCGAGCCTGGAGCGCGAAGGCCTCGACTGTCGCCACCTGATCACCGACGCCGAGCACGCCACCGGTCTGGTGTTCAAGGAGCGCGCGGTGGGCGGCGCGGATCCCCGAGTCGAATACCGTCGCCACAACAGCGCCGCCAGCAAGCTGTCGCCGGCCGACGCCCAGGACGTCGACTTCAGCACCCTGCGCCATCTGCACGCAACCGGCATCCCGCCTGCGTTGTCCGCCAGCTGCCGTGAACTCTCGCAGTTTCTGCTCGAAAAGGCCCGCCAGCATGGCACCAGCGTGTCCTTCGATCCCAACCTGCGTCCGACCCTGTGGGCCAGCGAAAGCGAGATGCGCGACACCCTCAACGGCCTGGCCGCCCAGGCCAACTGGGTGCTGCCCGGTCTGTCCGAGGGCCAGTTGCTGACCGGCCAGACCAGCGCCCACGATATCGCCGGCTTCTACCTGGATCAGGGCGCAGACGCCGTGGTGATCAAGCTAGGCCCGGAGGGCAGCTACTACCGCGGCACCCTGACAGGGCAAGACGAAGCCTTCACCGTGGCCGGCGTCCCGGTGGAGACGGTGGTTGATACCGTCGGCGCCGGGGATGGCTTCGCCGTGGGCTTCGTCAGCGCCATGCTCGATGGTCTCGATCCACGCCAGGCGCTCAAGCGCGCCAACCTTATCGGCGCCGAGCAGGTCCAGGTACCGGGCGACATGGAAGGGCTACCCGACCGCAGCCGCCTGAGCCAGCTCGAAGACGCCTGATCCGTAGACGCAACGATGGCCCACCGAAGGAAAGCCTGCGGTGGGCTCCGATCCAGGCCAGCCTCCTGCGTTGGTACTCCCACCTCCCAGGGCAGGCCAACAAGACAGACTCCCCCCTGTTGTGCGACAAAGGTCCATTCTCGTTGCAACAATAGCGACAACGACAGATACAACGACAGCTACACCAACAAGAGCTCCCCATGACCAAACGCATCCTGGTATTTCGCGAGATCAACCAAGAGCAGCTCGACGCCCTACGCGAGGAGTTCCACGTGGACTACCTGCCGGGCGTCTCGCATACCGAGGACCCGGCCTTTGTCGACGCTCTGTCACGGGCTCACGGTCTGGTTGGTTCAAGCCTCAAGATCACCTCCTCGCTGCTCGACAGGGCGCCTAACCTCGAGGCTATCGCCAGCATCTCGGTGGGCTACGACAACTATCCCCTCGACGAGCTGACCCGCCGCGGCATCCTGTTGTGCAACACCCCTGACGTCTTGACCGAGACCACCGCCGATACGGGCTTTCTGCTGATCATGAGCACCGCACGGCGAGCCGTCGAACTGGCCGAGCTGGTCAAGCAGGGCAACTGGAAGGAAAGCATCGGCAAGCCGCTCTATGGCAGCGACGTCCACGGCAAGACTCTGGGCATGGTCGGCATGGGCCGTATCGGCGCCGCCGTCGCCCGCCGCGGCGCCCTGGGCTTCGGCATGAAGATCCTCTATACCAAGGCCTCACCCAAGCCTGAGCTCGAGCGAGAACTCGGCGCCCAGCGCCGCGAGCTGGAAGAGCTGCTCGAGCAGGCCGATTTCGTCTGCGTCACCGTGCCGCTCTCCCGCGAGACCGAAAAGCTCTTTGGCGCCGCCGAGTTCCAGCGCATGAAGCCCGGCGCCATCTTCGTCAACCTGGCCCGTGGCAAGGTGGTTGACGAAGCCGCCATGATCGCGGCGCTGCAAGACGGCACCCTGCATGCCGCCGGCCTCGACGTCTACGAGCAGGAGCCGCTGCCCGCAGACTCACCGCTGCCGCACATGGCCAATGTGGTCGCCCTGCCCCATATCGGCTCGGCCACCCACGAGACCCGCACCGCCATGGCCCAGCGCGCGGTGGACAATATCCGCCTGGCGCTCCAGGGTGAACGCCCGCTGAGCCCGGTCAATGACGAAGTACTGAAGCGCTGATTCCCCCTCTTCCCGCGAGGTATCCATGTCCGACACCACCGCCCCCCTCTGCCTGCTGTTCGACTCCGACGGCACCCTGGTCGACAGCGAGCCGCTGCTCGCCCGGGCCATGGCCGAGACCTTCCCCGACTTCGGCCTGCCGTTCACGCCCGAGCAGTACATGGAGGAGTTTCGCGGCGTGCGCTTTCTCGACATCGTGCTCGAACTCGAGCAACGCTTCGGCGCCCTCGATGACGCCCGGCGCGACGTCATGGAGGATCGCCTGCGGGACAATATGGCCGCGCGCATGAAGGCCGAGCTGACCCCGGTTCCGGGCATCCCGGAAGCCCTTGCAGCGCTTTCCGGCCACCCCAAGGCGGTGGCCTCCAACGGCCCGCTGGCCAAGATCCGCCTGGCCATGGCAACCAGTGGACTGGCGCCGCACTTCGGCGACAATCTCTACAGCGCCTACGAGTTGCAGGTGTGGAAGCCGGACCCCGGGTTGTATCTCGCCGCCGCCGAAGGCATGGGCGCCGAACCGGAGAACTGCGTGGTGATCGACGACGCTGCGGTAGGGGTGGAAGCCGGACTCAAGGCCGGCATGCAGGTCATCCACATCAACCACTTTCCCGACGAGGAGCACACCCCGGAGGGCGCCATCGCCATCACCCACGCCAGCGAACTGGTGACAGCCATCGAGCGCTTGAACCTGGAGCGGCGAGGCCACCAGCGGGGCGTCGCCGCCACCGAGTGACCGGGCCAGGGCGCTGCGAGACACTCGTCCAGGCCCCCCAGGCCAACCGGTGGTCTTTTCGCCACTCTTTGCTACTTTAGCGATCGTCGGTGCTCTATGCGCGATTGACCACAACGGCTCGCGAATTGATCTTGATCGCTATACTAAAGTCCCCCGTCGAAACCGGGCATACAGGGATTGCCGCGTTGCACAAGGCTCCCTATGCTGACGGGACAGCCCCTTAAAGTCAGGAGACACTCCATGCAAGAAGTGGTGATCGTTGCTGCACGCCGTACCGCCGTTGGCGCCTTCGGTGGCTCCCTCGCCGGCATTCCCGCCAGCGACCTTGGCGCCGCCGTGATCAAGGACGTGCTGGCACAGACCGGCGTCAAGCCGGAACAGGTCGACGAGGTCCTGCTGGGGCAGGTGCTGACCGCAGGTGTCGGCCAGAACCCCGCCCGTCAGGCGTCCATCAAGGCAGGCCTGCCCGACGCCGTGCCCGCCATGACCATCAACAAGGTCTGTGGCTCCGGCCTCAAGGCCCTGCATCTGGGCGCCCAGGCGATCATGCTCGGCGACGCCGAGGTGATCATCGCCGGCGGTCAGGAAAACATGTCGGCTTCCCCGCACGTGCTGCCCAATTCACGCAACGGCCAGCGCATGGGTGACTGGAAGGCCATCGATACCATGGTCCATGACGGCCTGTGGGACGCCTTCAACAACTACCATATGGGCATCACCGCCGAGAACCTCGGCGAGAAGTACGGTGTCACCCGCGAGGAGATGGACACCTTCGCCGCCGCCTCCCAGCAGAAAGCCGCCGCCGCGATCAAGGAAGGCCGCTTCAAGGGCCAGATCGTGCCGATCGAGATTCCCCAGCGCAAGGGCGACCCGGTGGTCTTCGACACCGACGAGAACCCCCGCGAAGTGTCCGCAGAAAAACTCGGCACCATGCGTCCGGCGTTCAAGAAAGACGGCAGCGTGACCGCCGGCAACGCCTCCTCGCTCAACGATGGCGCCGCCGTGGTCATGCTGTGTTCCGCCGACAAGGCCAAGGAGCTCGGCCTGGAGCCGCTGGCACGCATCAAGGCCTACTCCAACGCCGGCGTCGACCCGGCGATCATGGGCATCGGCCCGGCCCCGGCCACCCGCCGCTGCCTCGAGAAGGCTGGCTGGAGCATCGATGAGCTGGATCTGGTCGAGGCCAACGAGGCCTTCGCCGCCCAGGCCATCTCGGTCAACAAGGAACTCGGCTGGGATACCGACAAGATCAACGTCAACGGCGGAGCCATCGCCCTTGGCCACCCGATCGGCGCCTCCGGCTGCCGCGTGCTGGTGACCCTGGTCCACGAGATGATCGCCCGCGACGCCAAGAAGGGCCTTGCTACCCTGTGTATCGGTGGCGGTCAGGGCGTGGCGCTCGCCATCGAGCGCTGATCGGCGTCTCGACGCAAGAGGGCGCTGACCGACAGGCCCTCGCCAATCAAGCACTTGCGAAGTAAGCACTGCCCAGATAGGCCCCTGCCCAGCAGGGGCCTTTTTCATGCCACGTTGAGCGCCCCCCAGGACGCGCTCGCTGTCGCCTCGGGCGCCAGGGCTCACACCCCGTTGTCTACCGCCCTTCCTCTTGTCGCTCGGCCATGACGCTCTTCCCGGTGGGCTCCCCACCGCTTTTCCGCCCAGGCGGGCGCCGCCAGTCGGAAGAAGCGCTCGACCACGGCACGATCGGTAGGGGCGCTTGCCAGGCTCGTCACGACGAACACCGGCAGGTTGACCAACAGCCCCCAGAAGCCGGCATGGATGCCCAGCGGATGCGGCCACAGGGTGATGCAGGCCACCGTCACCACAAAGCCCGCGAGGATGCCGGCGGTCACGCCGCGAGCGTTGGCCCGGGGCCAGAAGAACATGCCGATGAAGGCTGGCAGCACCTGGGAGGCGAAGCCGAGACCGATCAGCAGGATCATCACCAAGCTCCCCGGCTCGGCGATCGCCAGCGGCGCAATCACCAACGCCATCAAGGGCACGATCAAGCGCTTGGCCCAGCGCCCGGCACGCTCATCGCTGAAGCCGGCCCAGGGCCCTATCACGTCGCGGCTGAGGCTCAGCGCCACCGAGTGGATAAAGGGCTCGGACGAGGACATCGAGGCGGCCAGGGTGCCGGCGCCGAGCAGCCCTACCAGCAGCACCGGCAAGTTGGCCATGGCGTACTCGAGCACCACGGTATCGGCACGCTCGAGCCCCGGCAGGGCGAAGACGCCGATAAAGCCCACCGTGACCAGCGGCAGGATTACCAGATAGTAGCTGGGCAGCCAGGTGGCAGAGAGCCGCAGGGTGCGCGCCGAGGTGGCGCTCATCCACTGGGTCCACACCGGCGGCATGAACGACAGCATCGAGACGATGATCGAGGTGGTCCAGAAGGCAAAGCTCATGTCGCCACCGGCGCCGGGAAGGGTCAGAAACGCCGGGCGCTCGGCGAGGGCCTGACGGTACACCTCGTCAAATCCCCACTGACCGGTGGCGCTGTGGGTGGCCCACAGACCGACGGACCAGGCCACCGCGAACATCAATATGCCCTGGAAGACGTTGGTACGACCGATGGCCCGCTGTCCGCGCAGGGTGAGATAGACCGCAATGGCGCCCAGCACGATCACCACCCCCAGCCAGATCGGGATGCGCCCACCACTCATCACGTTGAGGATGTAGGCCGAGCCGATGGTCTGCAGCACCGCGTAGGCCAAGGAGCCGATCGCCATCACCAGCGCCGCCAGCGCACCGAGCCCCGGGCTCTGGTAACGATCGGCGATGGCACTGGCCTGGGTAACATGGCCGAAGTGGGCACCGAAGGCCCACACCCGGGGGCCGAAGTACCAGGCCACCAGTGCCAGATAGCCCAGGTAGACCACCACGTAGAACACCGGCACGCCCTTGGCGTAGGCCCAGCCCGGCGCCCCCATGAAGGTGTAGGCACTGACGCTGCCGGCGGCGATCAACAGATACAGTGTGACCGGGCCCATGCTGCGCCCGGCCACGCCCCACTCCTCCAGCGCGTTCGACGAGCGCCCGGCGCGACCGCCCAGGCCGATGACCAGGGCCAGCAGGACGTAGCCCAGGGTCAGACTCAGCGGCAACCACTCACTCATCGTCGACCTCGCCCTCTCCCACCTTTCCGATCCTTGTGCGCGTATCGCCATTGCCAGCGTGCTCACCGGCTTCGTCCTGACCTCGATGGAGCAGACGGTTGCCCAGCAGCATCGTCAGCGTACAGCCAACCAGGATCAGGTAGCTCCAGGCCACCAGCGCCGGCAGGCCCAGCACCAGCCGCGCTTGATTGACCAGCGCGATCACGGGCCAGATACCCGCAGCAAAGACGGCGACGGCCGCCACCAGCACCAGCCAGCCACGCAGGCTCGCTGGCACAACAAGGGAAGAAGACATCGAGGCTCCTCGACTCACGGTAAGTCCATCATCAAACAACAAGAACGAAAGCGAGCCGAGGTTACCCTCTGCCACGACTCGCCATAAGGGCTGACGCCCTGCGCCATGCCCGGGATCAAGTCCGCGACGTCGTCCCGGGCGGCCTGGTTTCCTGCCGGCTGACCACCCGCGCAGGGGTCACCGCGATCAGCAGCGCCGCCGCCACGAACAGCCCTCCCGCCGCCAGCAGCACCGCCGATAGCCCGAGCGCATCCACCACCTGGCCGCCGGACAGGGCGCCGAGGCCGATCGACAGGTTGAACACGAAGGCCATCATGGCGGTGGCCGCCTCGGGATTGGTGGCCGAGCGCAGGATCCAGGTCTGCAGGCTGACCGAGATACCGCCGAACACCAGCCCCCACAGCATCAGCAACACCGTGGCGCTGAACGGGCGGATACCCAGCCAGGGAAAGGCCAGGGTCGTGGCCGCCAGCACCAAGGGTATCAGCAGCACCGTGAGGTAGGGCCGGCGACCGGCGAGGCTACCGGCAATGAAGTTGCCGGCGAGCCCCGCCGCGCCGAACAGCAGCAACAGGCGAGAGACATCGCCCAGCGCTACCCCGCCAAGACGCTGCAGGATCGGGCTGACGAAGGTGTAGGCGCCAAAATGGCCGACCACGATAAGCGCGGTCGCCAGGGCGCCGATGCACACGCCGGGCACCCTGAGCTGGCCACCAAGACTCGCCAGCCGTACCGGCTTGCGGGCGGGCAGGCTCGGCAACAGGTGCCACAGGCCGATGCACACCACCACACTCAGGCCGCCGAGGGCGGCGAAGGCGGTGCGCCAGTCACTGACATCGCCCAGCCAGGTCCCCGCCGGCACCCCCAGCACCGTGGCAGCAGCGACACCGCTGAAGATCAGCGACATCGCCCGCGGCACCTGCTCGAGCGCCACCAGTCTGCCGGCGAGTCCGCCGGCGATGGCCCAGAAGCCACCGATGCAGCAGCCGATCAGCACCCGGGTGGCCAGCAGCCAGCCAAAGCTGTCCATCAATGCACCGAGGACACTGGCCAGGGCCATCAAGGCCATCAGCCCGGTCAGCAGGTAGCGGCGATCGAGGCGCCCCACCGCCACCGGCAACAGCGGCGCGGCGAACGCCGCCACGACGCCAGGCACGGTGATCATCAAACCCGCCTTGCCCTCGCTAACGTCCAGCGAGGAAGCGAGCTGGGACAACAGCCCGATGGGGAGCTGCTCGGCGGTCACCAGCAGAAAGATGCCGGCCATCACACTGACCACGGCCCACCAGTCGCGGCGACGGGTGGTGGCCTTGGCGGGCGCGGCCGAAGAGGAATCGAGTTGCGTCATGTCCATCTCATTACCGCCCGCTGATCGCGCCGACAGGCCGAGATCAGCGGGACACACACAAAAACGCCCCCGTGGCGTCAGCGACGGGGGCGTCAGACACCGAGTGCGATCAGATCTCGGTTTCGGCTTCCTCGGCTTCGAAGGCAGCCTTCTCTTCTTCGGTCATTTCCTTGATCGTCAGCTTGACGCGATTGCGGTTGTCGATGTCGAGCACCTTGACCACGATCTCGTCACCCTCATTGAGGTAGTCACGCACGTCATTGACGCGCTCGGGCACGATCTGGGAGATGTGCACCAGGCCGTCGGTACCCGGCATGATGTTGACGAAGGCGCCGAAGTCGGCGATACGCACCACCTTGCCACGGTACAGCTTGCCGATTTCCGCCTCGGCGGTGATCGCCAGCACGGTATCGATGGCCTTCTTGGCGGCCTTCTTGTCCTCGGCGTAGATGCGCACGGTGCCGTCGTCGTCCAGATCGATGGAGGCGCCGGTGTCGTCGCAGATCTTGCGGATGGTGGCGCCACCCTTGCCGATGACGTCGCGGATCTTGTCCGGGTCGATCTTGATGGTGGCCATGGAGGGCGCGTTGTCGGAGACCTCGGCACGGCTCTCGGCGATCACGGTGTTCATCTGCTCGAGGATGCTGATCCGCGCCTCATGGGCCTGGTTCAGGGCCGTTTCCATGATCTGCTCGTCGATGCCCTCGATCTTGATGTCCATCTGCAGGGCGGTGACACCCTCGGCGCTGCCGGCCACCTTGAAGTCCATGTCGCCGAGGTGATCCTCGTCGCCGAGGATGTCGGTCAGCACGGCGTAGCCGTCAGCGTCCTTGACCAGGCCCATGGCGATACCCGCCACCGGTGCCTTGATCGGCACGCCGGCGTCCATCAGTGCCAGCGAGGTGCCGCAGACAGAGGCCATGGAGCTGGAGCCGTTGGACTCGGTGATCTCGGAGACCACGCGAATGGTGTAGGGGAAGTCCTCTTCCGCCGGCAGCATGGCCTGGACACCACGACGGGCCAGACGACCGTGGCCGATCTCGCGACGCTTGGGACCGCCCATGAAGCCGGCCTCGCCCACCGAGTACGGAGGGAAGTTGTAGTGCAGCAGGAAGCGGTCCTTGCGCTCGCCTTCCAGCGACTCGATCAGCTGGGAGTCACGCAGGGTGCCCAGGGTCGCGACCACCACCGCCTGGGTCTCGCCACGGGTGAAGATGGCGCTGCCGTGGGTCTTGGGCAGGGTACCGGCCTCGATGGCCAGCGGACGCACGGTCTTGTGGTCGCGGCCGTCGATACGCGGCTCACCCTTGATCACGCGGGCACGTACCACACGCTTCTCGAGACCGGCGAAGGCGCCTTCGACCTCGGAGGCCTCGAACTTGCCGTCTTCTTCA
Organism: Halomonas sp. BN3-1; assembly: GCF_003056325.1. Lineage (NCBI taxonomy): Bacteria > Pseudomonadati > Pseudomonadota > Gammaproteobacteria > Oceanospirillales > Halomonadaceae > Halomonas > Halomonas sp. BN3-1. The sequence continues at coordinate 58,211 of NZ_PYVV01000018.1, forward strand.
CCGGCCAGCTTCTCGACGGCCTCGGCCTTGAGTGCGGACAGGGCATCCTGGCGCTGCATCTTGTCGGTGATGCGGTAGGCTTCGCCGACCTTGGCTTCGAAGCCCTGGGCCAGGGCTTCCTTGAGCGCGGTGTTCTCGGCGGCGGGCTGCCACTCCCACTTGGCCTTGCCGGCCTCGGCGGTCAGCTCGTTGATCGCCTGGATGACGGTCTGCATTTCCTGGTGGCCGAACAGCACGGCGCCCAGCATCTCGTCCTCGAGCAGCTCTTCGGCCTCGGACTCGACCATCAGCACGGCCTTCTCGGTACCGGCCACGACCATGTTCAGCTCGGAGCCGCCGAGCTCCTCGACGGTCGGGTTGAGGAAGTAGCCACGCTCTTCATTGAAGCCCACACGAGCGGCGCCGATGGGACCATTGAAGGGCACGCCGGAAATCGCCAGCGCCGCCGAGGTGCCGATCATCGCGGCGATGTCCGGATCGTGGTTGCGATCGGTGGACAGCACGGTACAGATGACCTGGACTTCGTTCATGAAGCCCTTGGGGAACAGCGGACGGATCGGACGGTCGATCAGTCGCGAGGTGAGGGTTTCCTTCTCGGTGGGACGCCCTTCACGCTTGAAGAAGCCGCCGGGAATCTTGCCGACCGCGTAGGTCTTTTCCTGGTAGTGGACAGACAACGGGAAGAAAGGCTGGCTCGGGTTGGCCTCCTTTCTGGCCACCACGGTGCACAGCACCACGGTGTCGTCCATGGTGACCATCACGGCACCGGTGGCCTGGCGGGCGATGCGCCCGGTTTCCAGGGTGACGGTGCTGCGACCGTACTGAAACGTCTTCTTGACCGGATTCACGGCGACTTCCTTTACTTTTCGATGTTTGGGTCGTTTTTGACTCGGCGACTATTTTAGGGGGTCAAGCCCGTGAGGGCCACCACAAAGGTCAAGGGAGTTTCAAGTGGCCGCCGCTGCCTGCCGCGACCGCGCACAACGCTGTACCACCAACGACAACGGGCAGCCCCGTGGGGCTGCCCGTTGTCTGACGCCGCTTCCCGAAGGAAGCCTTGTCGCGCTTGCTGCTCGTGCGTCTTGGCGACGCAGACCCAGACGCTGGTTCAGGGACGATGAAGAGCCTCGAAGTCCTGACGCCCAGGTCTTTGCAAGCGCCTTGCGTCTTAGCGACGCAGACCCAGACGCTGGATCAGGGACTGATAGCGCTCGAAGTCCTTGCGCTTGAGGTAGTCAAGCAGCTTGCGGCGCTGGTTGACCATGCGGATCAGGCCACGACGGGAGTGGTGATCCTGCTTGTTGGTCTTGAAGTGATCCTGCAGGCCGTTGATGTTGGCGCTGAGCAGGGCCACCTGAACCTCGGGGGAACCGGTGTCGCTGTCACCACGGCCGTATTCGTTGACGATTTCGGCCTTCTGTTCGGCGGTAAGTGCCATCTGTCTCTCCAGTAAGCAATATGCCTGAATGATGAATGTCGGAGACCACGCATATTTGCAGTCTCCAGCTGCCGCAACCCCTTGAGGGGGTCAGTCTTGCCCTGAGCCCGCGACGAACGTGCTCAGAAGGCGCCGGGGCACGATATCCCCGGTAGGCTCGACCAGACCGAGACCGATAAAGGACTCACCCTGATAGAGGCGATACAACGACTCCTCGGCCATGGCCGAATCGCCGCCCTCGAGCTCACCGCGTGCCGGGCGTCCAAAGCGCAGGGCCTGGACACCTGCCTCACTGAGGCGATGAGCCGGGAGGTGTTGAAGCAGACTGTCGATCGGTGCCAGGCGCGCTTGGCGCTGGCCGTCGTCCTGGGCCTCGAGCGTGTCGAAATCGACCATGCCGTCGGCATCGAAGGGGCCGGTCTTCAGCCGTCTGAGCTGCGAGATATGCCCTTCGCAACCCAGCGCCTTGGCCATGTCCTCGGCCAGCGTACGCACATAGGTGCCCTTGCTGACCCGGACCTCCAGGTCGAATCCAGGGGACTCGCCCTCGAGGCTGGCGGAAAGTAGCCGAGCATCATACACCCTTATCCGCCGGGTTGCACGATCTACGCTTTTGCCCTCTCGCGCCAGTTCGTAGAGCTTGCGCCCCTGGTGCTTGAGCGCGGAATACATCGGCGGCAGTTGATCCTGCTCGCCGATGAAATTCGCCACTACCGACGCGACGTCGCTGTGCTCCAGCGCCGGCACCGGCGCCTCGGCGATGACCTCGCCTTCGGCGTCACCGGTATCGGTGCTCTGCCCGAGCTCGACCCGGGTGCGGTACACCTTGTCGGCCTCGAGCAGCTGGTTGGAAAACTTGGTAGCCTCGCCGAACAGCACCGGCAGAAGTCCTGTCGCCATGGGATCCAGGGTACCGGTATGACCGGCCTTCTGGGCCTGGTACAGGCGCCTCGCACGCTGCAGTGCAAAGTTGCTGGACACGCCCTTGGGCTTGTCCAGCAGCAGTACACCATCGATCGGCAGTCCTCGACGACGACGGGCCATCAGTCCTTGGCCCCGTCCTCGCCGCTGTCGTTCTCGTCATCCCCCTCGGGTTGGCGAGAGCGATCGCTGGCCACCGCCTCTTCGATCAGCGATGACAGGTGCTGACCACGCACCACGCTTTCGTCATAGTGAAAGCGCAGTTCCGGCACGTGACGTAGCTTGATGCGACGCGCCACCTGGCTACGCAGGAAACCGCCGGCGCGCTTGAGCACCTTGAGGTTTTCCTTGATCCGTTCCGGGTCCTGCTCACCCAGCAGGGTGATGTGGACATCGGCGTAGCCGAGGTCACGACTGACCTCGACCCCGCTCACGGTGACCATCCCCAGGCGCGGGTCCTTGACCTCGCGCTGGATCAGGACCGCCAGCTCCTTCTGGAGCTGGTCGGCCACTCGGTCGGTACGCTTGAATTCGCGCATGGATGACGACTCCTCGAACGCTTACAGCGTGCGCTCGACCTTGACCTGGTCAAAGACCTCGATCTTGTCGTTGACCTGGACATCGTTGTAGTTCTTCACCCCGATGCCACACTCCATGCCGTTGCGCACTTCCTGGACGTCGTCCTTGAAGCGGCGCAGCGACTCGAGCTCGCCTTCGTAGATGACCACGTTGTCGCGCAGCACGCGGATCTTCTTGTTACGGAAGACCGTACCCTCGACCACCATGCAGCCAGCCACGGCACCGATCTTGGGCGCGCGGAAGACGTCACGGACCTCGGCAATACCGACGATCTCTTCCTTCCACTCGGGCTCGAGCATGCCGCTCATGGCCTGCTTGACCTCGTCGATCAGGTGGTAGATGACGCTGTAGTAGCGCAGCTCCAGACCTTCACGCTCGATGATCTCGCGGGCGGCCGCATCGGCACGCACGTTGAAGCCGACCACGATGGCCTCACTGGCCAGCGCCAGGTTGGCATCGGTACCGGTGATACCGCCAACGCCGGAGGACACCACGGACACCTGCACCTCGTCGGTAGACAGCTCCTCGAGGGCGCCCTTGATCGCTTCCAGGGAACCCTGGACGTCGGCCTTGAGCACGATGTTGACCTTGGCGGCCTCGCTCTGGCCCATCTGGGAGAACATGTTCTCCAGCTTGGCCTTCTGCTGGCGTGCCAGGCGAATCTCGCGGTACTTGCCCTGGCGGAAGTTGGCGACTTCACGCGCCTTCTTCTCGTCGGCCACGACCATGAAGTCGTCACCGGCTTCCGGGGTGCCATCGAGACCCTGAATCTCCACCGGCATGGCGGGACCCACGGCGTCGACCTGCTTGCCGAGTTCATTGGTCAGGGCACGCACACGGCCGTAGTGCAGACCGGCCAGTACGATGTCGCCCTTCTTCAGGGTACCGTTCTGGACCAGCACGGTGGCCACCGGGCCACGGCCCTTGTCGAGGCGAGACTCGACCACCACACCCTTGCCGGGTGCGCTCGGTACCGCCTTGAGCTCGAGCACCTCGGAGACCAGGTGAACGGCTTCCAGCAGTTCCTCGATGCCTTCGCCAGACTTGGCGGAGACGTGGACGAACTGGGTGTCGCCACCCCACTCCTCGGAGATCACGCCGTGCTGGGACAGCTCATTCTTGACCCGGTCGGGATCGGCTTCCGGCTTGTCGATCTTGTTGACCGCGACCACCATCGGCACTTCGGCAGCCTTGGAGTGCTCCACCGCCTCGATGGTCTGGGGCATGACGCCATCGTCGGCCGCCACCACCAGGATGACCACGTCGGTGGCCTTGGCACCACGGGCACGCATGGCGGTAAACGCCGCGTGACCAGGGGTGTCGAGGAAGGTCACACCGTCGCTGTCGTCCTCGACGTGGTAGGCACCGATGTGCTGGGTGATACCGCCGGCTTCACCGGTGGCCACCTTGGCACGACGAATGTAGTCGAGCAGCGAGGTCTTGCCGTGGTCGACGTGACCCATGACCGTGACCACCGGAGAGCGGGTGATTTCCTCGCCCTCGTAGGAGATGGCTTCGAGCACTTCGGTCTCGAGGGCATCGTCCTTGACCAGCTTGGGCGTGTGGCCCATTTCTTCCACCACGATAGCCGCAGTGTCCTGGTCGATGGTCTGGTTGATGGTCACCGCAGCGCCCATGGTGAACATGGCCTTGATGACCTCGTTGGCCTTGATCGACATCTTGTCGGCCAGTTCGGCCACCGAGATGGACTCGGGAATCGAGACCTCACGCACGATCGGCTGGGTCGGCTTCTGGAAGCCATGCTTGCCGTTGCCCTGGCTGCCGCCACGACGGCTGCCACGACGCTCGGCGCGCTTGGCCTTCTTGCCACCGCCACGACGACGCTCTTCGCGGTCGCTGCGATCGTCGTCGTCACGCTCGCCACGGCCTTTCTTGCCGGTCTTGGCGGCGGCCTTCTTGACGGCGGCACGACGCACGTCGCCACGACCTTCCTTGGGCGGCGCCGGCGGCTCGTCGCCAGCCGGGGCAGAGGTGTCGAGCTCGGGCACCGGAATGTCGGGCACGACGGCGGCCTCTTCGGCCTCGCGCTTGGCCTTGGCGGCCTGCTCGGCGTCCTGGCTCGCCTTCTGCTCGGCGCGCTGCTTGGCTTCTTCGGCCTCCTGGGCCTCGCGACGTGCACGGGAATCGGCCATGTCGCCGACCAGCTGACGCGGACCGTGGTCCTCGACCGGCGCCGGGGCTTCTTCCTGGGCCTCGTCACGCTTGACGTAGGTGCGCTTCTTGCGGACCTGGACCTCGATGGTCTTGCCGCGCTCGCTGGTCTTGATCTTGCTGCGCGTCTTGCGGGTCAGGGTGATGCGATTGCGCGCAGCCGCGCCCACACCGCTGCCACCGCCATGGCTCTTGGTCAGAAAGTCCAACAGCTTGCGCTTGTCTTCCTCGGACACGGCGTCGGCTTCCGACTTGTGCTCGAGTCCGGCTTCTTTCATCTGTTCCAGCAGACGGGGCACTTCACGCCCCACCTTCGCTGCAAAATCCTTAACGGTCATCTCTGACATTACGACCCTCCTCAGCCCGTGACCCTGTTACTGTTCGCTCTCGAACCAAGGCGCACGGGCGGTCATGATCAATGCCGCGGCGCGCTCTTCGTCCACCTCTTCGATGTCCACCAGATCATCGACAGACTGTTCAGCCAGATCTTCCATGGTCTTGATGCCACGGCTGGCCAGGATGAAGGCCAGATGGCGCTCCATTCCGTCCATCTCCAGCAGATCATCCGCCGGCTGGGCTCCGTCCAGTTCCTCCTCGGAGGCAATGGCCAGGTTCAAGAGCTCGTCCTTGGCGCGAGCTCGAAGCTCCTCGATGAGGTCTTCGTCGAACTCTTCGATTTCCAGCATTTCCTCGACCGGTACGTAGGCCACCTCTTCAAGCGAGGTGAAACCTTCCTCGACCAGCAGCCGAGCGACATCATCATCGATGTCCAGGTGCTGAACGAAGTGCTCGACCAGACTGTCGATTTCCTGGTCGCGCTTGGCCTCGGCGTCGGCTTCGGTCATGACGTTGATACGCCAGCCGGTCAGCTCGGACGCGAGACGCACGTTCTGGCCACTACGGCCGATGGCCTGGGCCAGGTTGTCCTCGGCGACGGCCACGTCCATGGCGTGGGCATCCTCATCCACCAGGATGGAGGCGACGTCGGCCGGGGCCATGGCGTTGATCACCAGCTGTGCGGGATTGTCGTCCCACAGCACGATGTCGACGCGTTCGTTCTGCAGCTCGGAGGACACCGCCTGCACGCGCGAACCGCGCATGCCGACGCAAGCGCCCACCGGGTCGATGCGACGGTCGTTGGTCTTGACCGCGATCTTGGCCCGGGAGCCCGGATCACGCGCCGCACCCTTGATCTCGATAAGCTGCTCGGCGATCTCGGGAACCTCGATCTTGAACAGCTCAATGATCATCTGCGGGTTGGTGCGCGACAGGATCAACTGGGCGCCACGCGCCTCGGCGTCGACCTTGACCAGCAGTGCGCGCACCCGCTCGTTCATGCGGTAGCGCTCACCGGGGATCATCTCACTGCGAGGCAGGAAGGCCTCGGCGTTGTCGCCCAGGTCAATGATCAGGCCGTCACGTGTCGTCTTCTTGACGATACCCGCGACCAGTTCACCTTCACGCTCGGCATAGATGCGCACGACCTCGGCACGCTCGGCCTCGCGCACCTTCTGCACGATGACCTGCTTGGCGGTCTGGGCGGCGATACGACCGAAGGCCGCATTCTCGATGCGCTCCTCGACCACGTCACCCAGGCCCAGCGGCGGATCCCGCTTTTCGGCGAAGGTCAGCTTGATCTCGGCGTCGGGTCCGTCGAAGTCATCGTCCTCGACCACCACCCAGCGGCGGAAGGTCTCGTACTCGCCGGTCATCCGGTCGATGTGTACGCGAACGCTGGCTTCCTCATCCTCGAAGCGCTTGCGCGAGGCACTGGCCAGCGCCGCCTCGACGGCTTCGAAGATGACCTCGCGGGGGACACCCTTCTCGTTGGAGATCGCGTCAACGACCGCCAGAATTTCTTTACTCATGCCTTAAAGCCTCGCCAAAAAACCGATCCTTGTTCTCTCTTGTCGCGCATCAGTCGTCGCGCATCAGTGAGCGTCACTCGTCAAACTGAGGAACCACCCGCGCCTGATCGATGCCGTCGATCGGAAAGCAGTATTCCTCACCGTCGATCTGCACCAGCACCTCGTCACCCTCGGTTCCGGCGAGCACGCCCTGGAACTTGCGCCGACCCTCGAAGGGAGCGCGCAGCTTCAGAGCCACGTGATGGCCAGCGTAACGGGAGAACTGATCGAGACGGAACAGCGGACGATCCATCCCGGGCGAAGATACCTCGAGACGGTACTCCCCGGCGATGGGATCCTCGACATCCATGATGGCGCTGACCTGTCGACTGATATCGGCACAGTTGTCGACACTGACGCCATCGGCGTGATCGATGTAAATCACCAGACGGGAATGTTTTCCCTGGGACAGATAGTCGATACCCCAGAGCTCGAACCCCATGGCCGTTACCACCGGTTCGATCAACGCATTGAGCGCAGCATCTTTGGTCGCCACGAATGAAAGCTCCTACAGCCGTTGCATCAGCACCTGGCCGGGAGTGAACAGGAAAGTCAGGTGGCTGATTGGCGTTCGCGCCGCCGGGCGAGCCCCGGCAAGCTGCTAACAAAAAGCCCCTTCACAGGAAGGGGCTTTTTCCAAGAAACCTGTCACCATCTGGCAGAAGTTCGCATGCCCCTTGAGGATACCTGCATGCCTGCCAAGAAGATGGTAGCGGGGACCGGATTTGAACCGATGACCTTCGGGTTATGAGCCCGACGAGCTACCAGACTGCTCCACCCCGCATCAATCTAGGCCGGTGAGTATACTGCGCCTTGACCAGGGCGTCAAGGCATTTCACCGAACCGCCAACCCTGAGAGAAGATCACCGGTCATCACCGGGAGAGCTTGTCATCCACGCCGTCATTGCAGAATACGAGGATGGTGCCGAAGGCGGGACTTGAACCCGCACGACCGTAAGGTCACTACCCCCTCAAGATAGCGTGTCTACCAATTCCACCACTTCGGCTAGGGGAGTTCCGGAGATCAGCCTTGGCTGTCCTCCAGCACTGGCGCTGCATTATCCACGTCGCTTGAACCTTCGTCAAGCGTAGGCGCAGAATTTTCCTGACTTTCTTCCTCAAGCGCAGGCGCACTGTTCTGGGTGCTTTCGTCATCCAGGGTCGGCGCGCTGTTCTGCTGCTCGATCACCTCGGCGTCGGGAATACCCGCCTCTGGCGCGGAATTGCCCGCTTCGGAGGCGAAGTAGGCCAGGGTCAGGGAAGTGGCGAAGAAACACGCCGCCAGCGCCCCGGTCGCCTTGGACAGGAAACTGCCGCTGCCACGGGAACCGAAGACGGTCTGGGAGGCACCGCCACCGAAGGAGGCGCCGGCATCGGCGCCCTTGCCCTGCTGCAGCAGGATAAGAACGACCAGGGCGATGGCGATCGCCACATGGATCATGAGAATGGCAACTTGCATGGATTCAACCTGCTGACTGACAAATGGCTAGAAAATCGTCGACCTTCAGCGATGCTCCGCCGATCAGGCCGCCGTCGATGTCCGGTTGGGCCAGCAATTCCGCCGCGTTGTCGGGCTTCATGCTGCCGCCGTAGAGAACCTGCATGGACGCCGCCAGGGCGCCATCGTAACGTTCGAGTCGTGCACGAATCGCCGCATGCACCTGCTGCGCCTGCTCAGGCGTTGCGGTACGACCGGTGCCGATCGCCCAGACCGGCTCGTAGGCCAATACCAGGCGCGCGCGCTCGTCACTGTCGAGGGCTTCCATCACCGCCTCGAGCTGACCGAGCACCACCGCCTCGGTACGCTCGGCGTCGCGCTCTTCCAGGGTTTCCCCCAGGCACAGCACCGGCGTCAGCCCCTGACCCAGCGCGGCCTGCACCCGTGCCAGCACCGCCGCGTCGTCTTCTCCGAACAGGGTACGCCGCTCGGAGTGTCCGACCAGCACCATGTCGGCGCCGACGTCTGCAAGCATGGCGCCGCTCACCTCGCCGGTGAAGGCTCCGCTCGGCTGGTCGCTCAGGGTCTGGCCGGCCAGCCTGACGCTCTGCGGCAACCGCTCCCTGGCCACCCCGACATAGGGAAAGGGAACCGCCAGGGCCAGCGTCACCGCCTGCGGCAATTCGGCGCCGGACAGCGCCTCGGCGAAGGTATCGATCAGGCTCAGCGAGCCATTCATCTTCCAGTTGCCGGCGATCAGCGGTGCACGCATGGAACATCCTCTTTCAAGGTGGGCCGAAATGGTATAGGAGCGGCCCTGTCAAGACAAGATTTGCCGCGGGATCGAAGCCTTCGGTCCCGCGCTGGAGCAATCCGACAAGACGCTCTCGCCGGCATCTGGGTCCACCAGGCCTCGCGTCATGGCACCGCGAAACCGGGCGGTGAGATCAGGGTTCAGCCGACCAGCTCACGCACGTCATCGGCCAGACGCCTGGCCAGCCCTTCGACATCCAGATGAGGGCGTCCCTCGACCATGACGCGAATCAGCGGCTCGGTCCCCGAGGGGCGCAGCAGCACGCGGCCCTCATCGCCAAGCTCGGCCTCGACCGCACGGGTGGCCTGTTCGAGACTCGGGTCGGCCATCACCGCCTTGGCGTCGACGCCCGCCGACAGGCGCACGTTGACCAGCGACTGAGGCGCCTTCTCGAAGCCGTGCAGCAGGCGTGACAGCGGCTTTTCCTCACGCACCATGTAGGACAGCACCTGCAGCGCCGAGACGATACCGTCGCCGGTGGTCTGCACGTGGCGACAGACGATATGCCCCGAGGACTCGCCACCCAGCTGCCAGTCGTTGGCGGCCAGGCGCTCCATCACGTAGCGATCGCCGACCTTGGCACGTTCGAAGGGCACGCCCATGGACTCCAGCGCTGCGGCCAGCCCGAAGTTGCTCATCAGGGTACCGACCACACCACCACCCAGCTCGCCACGCTCGTGACGGTCCTTGGCGATCAGGTAGAGCATGTCGTCACCGTCGATCTCGTGACCGTCGGCGTCCACCATCAGCACGCGATCGCCGTCACCATCGAAGGCGATACCCAGATCGGCGCCTTGCTGGATCACCGCCGCGCGCAGCGCCGCCGGATGGGTCGAGCCCACCTCCTGGTTGATATTGAGGCCGTCGGGCTCGGCCCCGACCAGGCTGACCTTGGCCCCGAGCTCCTTGAACACCGCCGGCGCGATGTGATAAGTCGCGCCATGGGCGCAGTCCAGCACGATACGCAGGCCGTGCAGGTTGACCCGGTCGGGGATCGTCGACTTGCAGAACTCGATATAGCGCCCGGCGGCGTCGTCGACCCGGCTGGCCTTGCCCAGCTCCCCCGGTGACACCGTGGTCAGGGTCTCATCCAGTGCGCGCTCGATGCGCTCCTCGATCTCATCGCCCAGCTTGGCGCCCTCGGCCGAGAAGAACTTGATGCCGTTGTCCTGGTAGGCGTTGTGGGAAGCGGAGATGACGATCCCCGCATCGGCGCGAAAGGTCCGCGTCAGGTAGGCGATACCCGGTGTCGGCATCGGACCGAGCAGCATCACGTCAACGCCCGCCGCCGACAGTCCCGCCTCGAGGGCCGACTCGAACATGTAGCCGGAGATACGGGTGTCCTTGCCGATCAGTACCCGCGCCCGCTGACGGCGAGGCTCGAGCACGCGGCCGGTAGCCCAGCCCAGCTTGAGCATGAAGTCCGGCGTGATCGGCGCCTGACCGACGGTACCGCGAATGCCGTCCGTGCCAAAATAGCGTCTAGCCATGGTGTTCTCCTTCCTCGAGAACGGCCCAGGTCATGTTCACCGCGTCCACATGGGGCCCCACATCGTGAACGCGTAGTATCCGTGCGCCTCGCTCCACCGCCAGTGCCGACAAGGCCAGACCGCCCGACAGGCGCTCCTCGACCGCACGGTCGAGCACCTTGCCGATCATGCTCTTTCGCGACATCCCGACCAGCAGCGGGAGCCCCAGGGCTTCCAGGCGCTCCAGGCGATGCAACAGGCGAAGATTATGCTCCACGGTCTTGGCGAAACCAAAACCTGGATCAAGCAACAGCCGTTCTCGCTTGAGACCGGCGGCCTCGCACTCGGCGATGCGCCTTTCGAGAAAGTCTGCGACCTCTTCCTCCACCGGCCTGTCATAGCGGGGCGCATCCTGCATATCGCCCGGCTCGCCGAGCATGTGCATCAGCACCACCGGCAGCCCGGTACCGGTCGCCGCCGCGACGGCGCCCTCACGGCGCAGGTTGCGTACATCATTGATCATGCCTGCCCCGGCCTGGGCGCTTTCGCGCATGACCTCCGGCGTCGAGGTATCCACCGACACCAGGGCATCCAGCTCCCGTACCAGCGCCTCGACCACCGGGATCACCCGGTCGAGTTCCTGCTGCGCGGTGACCGGCGTCGCACCAGGTCGCGTGGACTCGCCGCCCACGTCGATGATGGCGGCACCCTCGGCGAGCATCTGTTCGGCATGGCGCAGGGCGTCGTCGATGACCACGTGATGGCCACCATCGGAAAAGGAGTCGGGAGTGACGTTGAGGATCCCCATGATGCGGGGAAAGGTCAGATCGAGGCGGTGTCGACCACAGGGCAGTACAGCGGGGTAACGAGCGTCCATCGAAGAGGATGTCCTGGGAAATCTGGGTATTCACCAAAGAATACTAATGCGAGAGGCGGGTCATGCAACGCCAGAGGCGCCCCGCGGGGCGCCTCTGTGAGCGGGCGGGCCGTCAGCTACCGGCGGGGCCGCCAAGGGGGTCGGAGGGGCGACGGCCGGAGCCTTTGTCATCCTCTTCCTCGTCCCCGTCGCTGGTGTCGGCGCTGGACTCCGGCTCCTTCGACGGCTCGGGATCACCGGTGACCGGAGAGCCGCCGCCGGAACCGGGCTCATCCCAGTCCTTGGGCGGACGTGGATCACGCCCCTCCATGATGTCCTTGAGCTGATCCGCGTCGATGGTCTCGTACTGCATCAGCGCTTCGGCCATGGCGTCGAGCTTGTCGCGATTGTCCTCGAGGATCTGACGCGCCTGCTCGTAGCAGCCGTCGATGATCTTGCGCACTTCCTTGTCCAGACGCGAGGTGGTTTCGCCCGACTTCAGCTTGCCACCACTCTGACCAGAGCCGCCGAGGAACTGGTGAGACTCGTCCTCGTCGTACATGATCGGCCCCATCTCCTCGGACAGGCCCCACTTCGCCACCATGTTGTGGGCAAGTTCGGTGGCACGCTTGATGTCGTTGGAGGCGCCGGTGGTGACACCGTTCGGCCCCAGCGTCATCTCCTCGGCGATGCGACCGCCGAACAGCGAACAGATCTGACTGATGATCTGCTGGCGCGACAGGCTGTAACGATCCTGCTCCGGCAGGAACATGGTCACACCCAGGGCGCGGCCACGCGGAATGATGGTCACCTTGTAGACCGGGTCATGCTCCGGCATCACCAGACCGATGATGGCGTGGCCCGACTCGTGGTAGGCGGTGTTGAGCTTTTCCTTCTCGGTCATGACCATGGAGCGGCGCTCGGCCCCCATCATGATCTTGTCCTTGGCCAGCTCAAGCTCTTCCATGCCCACCAGACGCTTGTTGCGACGAGCGGCGAACAGCGCGGCCTCGTTGACCAGGTTGGCCAGGTCGGCACCAGAGAAGCCAGGGGTACCACGGGCGATAAAGGTCGGCTTGACGTCATCGGCCAGCGGCACCTTGCGCAGGTGCACGTTGAGGATATGCTCGCGACCCCGGATATCGGGAAGCGGCACCACCACCTGACGGTCGAAGCGGCCCGGGCGCAGCAGCGCAGGGTCGAGCACGTCGGGACGGTTGGTGGCGGCGATGACGATGATGCCTTCATTGGCCTCGAAGCCATCCATCTCGACCAGCAGCTGGTTCAGCGTCTGCTCGCGCTCGTCGTTACCGCCGCCCATGCCGGCGCCGCGCGAACGACCCACGGCGTCGATCTCGTCGATGAAGATGATGCAGGGTGCCTGCTTCTTGGCCTGCTCGAACATGTCGCGCACACGGGAAGCACCCACACCGACGAACATCTCGACGAAGTCAGAGCCTGAGATCGAGAAGAACGGCACCTTGGCCTCGCCGGCGATGGACTTCGCCAGCAGGGTCTTGCCGGTACCGGGAGGCCCGACCATCAAGACACCGCGGGGGATGGTGCCACCCAGCCGCTGGAACTTGGTCGGATCACGCAGGAAGTCGACCAGCTCCTCGACTTCCTCCTTGGCCTCGTCACACCCCGCCACGTCGGCAAAGGTGGTCTTGATCTGATCCTGGGACAGCAGTTTGGCCTTGGACTTGCCGAAGCTCATGGGGCCGCCCTTGCCGGCACCACCGCCCTGCATCTGGCGCATGAAGAACATGAAGATGGCCAGGATCAGCAGAATCGGGAAACTCGCGATCAATAGTCGCGTCCACAGACTCTGCTGTTCCGGCTTCTTGCCCACCACGGTGACATTGTTGGACAACAAATCGTCCATCAGCTTCGGGTCCTCCGCCGAGGGGCGGATGGTCTGGAAGCTGGAGCCATCGTTGCGCTCACCGCTGATCGTGTAACCGTCGATGGTTACACTGCGTACCTGCTCATTTTGCACCTGTTCGACGAACTGGGAGTAGTTCATCTGGTTGGGTGCGTTCTCGACGCTGAAGTTGTTGAACACCGTCAGCAGCACCGCCGCGATGACCAACCACAGAATCAGGTTCTTCGCCATGTCGTTCAAGGGACCACCCTCAATTGCAAGAATCTGTCGGCCTAGGTGCCTAAGGGTTCGACACTACATGACCCGGCCTGGTTCAGCCAGCCTGATCGGATCCAACGAAGCGGCGCAAGCGCCCCTTCCGCCGGGACTCACCCTCGGAAAATGCCGAAAAAATGTCGATGCGATGACTGCCTGGCAGGCCATCGCACGCCATCATGTGTCCTTTCCTGCCTGTACCATGCCTCAAGACTGGCACAGCCAGGCCACTTTTGCCGGTATCGCTCCGGTAGGCGCGGTCTATCAGACGTCGACCGGCGCCGATGCTCAGCCCTTGAATCCCTGGGCCAGCAGGTAGACCTCGCGGGAGCGTGCCCGCGATGCCCCCGGCTTGCGCGTCACCACCTTTTGAAAGGCGCCGCGCAGCTCCTTGAGATATTCGTCGAAGCCTTCGCCCTGGAACACCTTGGCCAGGAAGGTACCCCCGGGACGCAGCGTCTGACGAGCCAGGTCGAGCGCCAGCTCCACCAGGTACATTGCCTGAGGCTGATCGATGGCCGCCATACCACTCATATTGGGGGCCATGTCCGACATCACAAGGTCCACCGGGCGATCACCGAGCCTTGCCAGCACCTCTTCCAGCACGCTTTCCTCGGTAAAGTCACCCTGTACGAAGTCGACCCCGGCCAGGGCGTCCATCTCGAGGATATCCGAGGCGATGACCACGCCGGCGTCACCGACACGCTCTGCGGCGATCTGGCTCCAGCCGCCCGGCGCCGCACCCAGATCGATGACGGTCATGCCCGGCTTGAACAGCTTGTCCTTGTCGTCCAGCTCCACCAGCTTATAGCTGGCCCGGGAACGGTAGCCGTCCTGCCAGCTCTGCTGAACGTAGCGATCATCGAAGTGTTCCTTCAACCAGCTGGCGCTGGTCTTGCTCGCGCTGCTCTTGCCGGATGAGGATTTTTTACCGGAGGGGGGACGGGATGCTGCCACTGAGCCACCTGAAAGAAGATTTCCTGAACAATTGCCGGAAGGGCGTTGCTCGAAGTGCATTTGCTGCGGACACCCGGCATGGCCGCCGGAGCCGAACCGCGTGGCGGGGAGGCTCGCCGCAGGAACCGAGGGGCGGGCTGCACGACGCATCGAGCGGCTTTGCCACCGCCGGCGAACGGCTGCCTGGAGATTGTCATGCACAAGCGCTTTCACCGCACGGGGAATCCCCGTACCATGTGCTGTCACGCGCCCTACGGCCAAAACGGAATGAAGCAAGATACCATGAGCTTGTCACAGGCACAAAAGAAAGCAATGCGCAGCATCGGCCACCACCTCGACCCGGTGGTGACGGCCTCGGAGAACGGTATTTCCGAAGGCATGCTGGCCGAGCTCGAACGAGCCCTGAACGACCACGAACTGGTCAAGGTGAAGCTCGCGATCCCCGACCGCGACGACCGCACCGCTGTGCTCGACGAACTCGTCGCCCAGAGCCGCTCCGAGCTGATCCAGAAGATCGGCAAGGTGGCCCTGCTGTACCGCAAGAACCCCAAGGCCAACCCGAAGCTGTCCAACATCACGCGCTTCGAGAACCACCACGGCCGCCACTGACGCACCGGCGTCGCTGCGCCACCACCGGGCGCCGACGAGCCTGTCGCCAGAAAAGACACCGCCCCGCCAGGATTCCTGGCGGGGCGGTGTCGTCTGGATCGAAGGAGCCGGGTCTAGATGTGCTCGACGCCGGTGATCTCGTACTCGACCTCACCACCCGGGGTGCGGACCAGCACGACCTCACCCTCTTCCTTGCCGATCAAGGCACGGGCGATGGGCGAGGTGACCGAGATGCGACGCTGCTTGATGTCGGCCTCGTCCTCACCGACGATGCGGTAGGTCACCTCTTCGTCGGTATCCAGATTCAGAAGCTCGACGGTCACGCCGAAGATCACTTTGCCGGTCTTGGGCAGCTTGGTGACGTCGATGACCTGGGCGTTGGACAGCTTGCCCTCGATCTCCTGGATACGCCCCTCGATGAAGCCCTGCTGCTCGCGAGCGGCGTGGTACTCGGCGTTCTCCTTGAGGTCGCCGTGCTCACGCGCTTCGGCGATGGCAGCGATCACTGTCGGGCGAGCCTCGCTCTTGAGCTGTTCGAGCTCTTCACGCAGGCGTTGCTCACCGGCGACGGTCATCGGGACCTTGTTCATGTATTCGCTCCTGCATGCAGTTCCTGTAGCCGCCGCACGGTCACGGCATTGCCGTACTCGAGCGCCAAACAAACGGCACTGGCCCCTGCCAGCGTCGTGGCATAGGGAACCTTGCGGGCGAGTGCGGTGCGGCGGATCACCGAGGAGTCATTGATGGCCTGGCGGCCCTCGGTGGTATTGACGATATAGGCGATCTCGTCGTTCTTGATGGAATCGACGATGTGTGGCCGGCCTTCGTAAACCTTGTTGACGACCTCGACGGGCAGACCAGCCTGTTCAAGGGCTGCCGCCGTTCCTCGGGTCGCACAGAGTGTGAAGCCCAATGTTACCAGAGAACGCGCCACTTCGATAACACCCGCCTTGTCCGGTTCGCGAACCGACAGGAACGCCTTGCGATCGCCGGTCAGCGCCGGAATCGCCTCACCTGCACCGAGCTGAGCCTTGTAGAAGGCCTCGGCGAAGGTGTCGCCGGACCCCATCACCTCGCCGGTGGACTTCATCTCCGGCGACAGGATCGGGTCGACGCCAGGGAACTTGTTGAACGGGAACACCGCCTCCTTGACGCTGTAGAAGTGCGGCACGATCTCGCGCTCGAAGCCCTGCTCCTTGAGGCTGACGCCAGCCATGCAACGGGCGGCCACCTGGGCCAGCGAGGTACCGATGCACTTGGACACGAAGGGCACGGTGCGCGAGGCGCGCGGGTTGACCTCGATGACGTAGATCTCGCCGTCCTGCCAGGCCAGCTGGACGTTCATCAGGCCCTTCACGCCAAGCTCCACGGCCATGCGCTTGACCTGCTCGCGCATCTCGTCCTGAACCTCGGCCGGCAGCGAGTACGGCGGCAGCGCACAGGCAGAGTCGCCTGAGTGCACACCAGCCTGTTCGACGTGCTGCATGATACCGCCGATCACCACCTGCTCACCGTCGGACACCGCGTCGATGTCGATCTCGATGGCGGCGCTCAGGAAGTGATCGAGCAGCACCGGCGAGTCGTTGGAGACCTTGACCGCGTGGGTCATGTAGTTCTCCAGCTCGCTGGCGTCATAGACGATTTCCATGGCGCGCCCACCGAGCACGTAGCTCGGGCGCACCACCAGCGGGTAGCCGATCGCCTCGGCCTTGCTGAAGGCCTCGTCAAAGCTTCTGGCGGTGGCGTTGGGCGGCTGCTTGAGGCCCAGCTTGTCGATCATCTGCTGGAAGCGCTCGCGATCCTCGGCGCGATCGATGGCGTCCGGGGTGGTACCGATGATCGGCACTCCGGCGGCCTCGAGCGCACGCGCAAGCTTCAGCGGCGTCTGACCGCCGAACTGCACGATCACCCCGACCGGCTTCTCCTTGTCGGCGATCTCGAGCACGTCCTCCAGGGTCACCGGCTCGAAGTACAGACGATCGGAGGTGTCGTAGTCGGTGGACACGGTCTCCGGGTTGCAGTTGACCATGATGGTCTCGTAGCCGTCGTCGCGCATGGCGAAGGCGGCGTGGACGCAGCAGTAGTCGAACTCGATACCCTGACCGATACGGTTGGGGCCACCGCCCAGCACCATGATCTTCTTACGATCGCTGACCTCGGCCTCGCACTCCTCCTCGTAGGTGGAGTACATGTAGGCGGTGTCGGAGGCGAACTCGGCGGCGCAGGTGTCGACGCGCTTGTAGACCGGACGGATACCGGCGTCATGGCGCGCCCTGCGCACATCGTCCTCGGACACGCCCAGCACCTTGGCCAGGCGAGCATCGCCAAAGCCCTTGCGCTTGAGACGATAGAGTTCGCGCGCGTCCAGCGACGACAGCGGACGGCTGGACAGATCCTGCTCGATCTTGACCAGATCCTCGAGCTGCACCAGGAACCAGGGGTCGATGTTGGTCAGCTCGAACACTTCCTCCACCGACATGCCGGAGCGCATGGCATCGGCGATGAAGAAGATACGCTCGGCGCCGGCGGCCTGCAGCTCGCCCTTGATCAGCGCCATGTTCTCGTCGCTGAACTCGGTGACGATGGGATCGAGACCGTCGTTGCCGGTCTCCATGCCACGCAGCGCCTTCTGCAGCGACTCCTGGAAGGTGCGGCCGATGGCCATGACCTCGCCCACCGACTTCATCTGGGTGGTCAGACGGTCGTTGGCCTGGGGGAATTTCTCGAAGGTGAAGCGCGGAATCTTGGTGACGACGTAGTCGATGGACGGCTCGAAGGACGCCGGGGTGCGACCGCCGGTGATGTCGTTCTGCAGCTCGTCCAGGGTGTAGCCCACCGCCAGCTTGGCGGCGATCTTGGCGATCGGGAAGCCGGTGGCCTTGGAGGCCAGGGCAGAGGAACGCGACACCCGCGGGTTCATCTCGATGACCACCATGCGGCCGGTCTCGGGGTCCACGCCGAACTGGACGTTGGAGCCACCGGTCTCGACGCCGATCTCGCGCAGCACCGCAAGGGATGCGTCGCGCATGATCTGGTATTCCTTGTCGGTCAGCGTCTGGGCCGGCGCCACGGTGATGGAGTCACCGGTGTGCACGCCCATGGGGTCGAAGTTCTCGATGGCACAGACGATGATGCAGTTGTCGTTCTTGTCACGAACGACCTCCATCTCGTATTCCTTCCAGCCCAGCAACGACTCGTCGATCAGCAGCTCGTGGGTCGGCGAAAGCTCGAAGCCGCGCCCACAGATCTCCTTGAACTCTTCCTTGTTGTAGGCCACGCCGCCACCGGAGCCACCCATGGTGAAGGACGGCCGGATGATCACCGGGAAGCCCAGCTCGCCCTGGATCTCCCAGGCCTCATCCATGCTGTGGGCGACCTTGGCCTTGGGGCACTCGAGACCGATATTCTTCATCGCCTTATCGAAGCGATCGCGGTCCTCGGCCTTGTCGATGGTGTCGGCGTTGGCACCGATCATCTCCACGCCGTACTTTTCCAGTACGCCGTGGCGATCGAGATCCAGCGCGCAGTTCAGCGCGGTCTGGCCGCCCATGGTCGGCAGCACGGCGTCGGGACGCTCGGCCTCGATGATCTTCTCCACCGCCTGCCAGGTGATCGGCTCGATGTAGGTGGCATCCGCCATGGCCGGATCGGTCATGATGGTGGCCGGGTTGGAGTTAACCAGGATGACGCGAAAACCCTCTTCGCGCAGCGCCTTGCAGGCCTGGGCGCCGGAATAGTCGAACTCGCAGGCCTGGCCGATGACGATGGGGCCAGCGCCGATGATAAGGATGCTTTTCAGGTCTGTACGCTTGGGCATGGTGCTTCCCGCAAGAAAATTGGACGATGAACCGGAGTCTGTGTCGGCGCCTTAGCGACGGCTGCGCATCATGTCGATGAAGCGGTCGAACAGCGGCGCCACATCGCGGGGGCCGGGGCTCGCTTCGGGGTGGCCCTGGAAGCTGAACGCCGGAAGGTCGGTACGCTCGATCCCCTGCAGGGTGCCGTCGAACAGCGAGCGGTGGGTGGCGCGCAGGTTATCCGGCAGCGTGGTCTCGTCGGCGGCAAAGCCGTGGTTCTGGCTGGTGATCATCACGTGGCCGCTGTCCAGATCCTGCACCGGATGGTTGGCGCCGTGGTGGCCGTGATTCATCTTGACCGTAGTGGCACCGCTGGCCAGCGCCAGCAACTGGTGGCCCAGGCAGATGCCAAACACCGGCACTTCGGTCTCGAGGATCTCGCGGATGGCGTCGATGGCGTAGTCACACGGCTCGGGGTCGCCGGGTCCGTTGGACAGAAAGACGCCGTCGGGGTCGAGCGCCAGCACCTCGGACGCCGGGGTCTGGGCCGGCACCACGGTCAGCTTGCAGCCGCGACTCGCCAGCATGCGCAGGATGTTGAACTTGACGCCGTAGTCGTAGGCCACCACATGGAAGGGCCGCTCGGCCCCTTCGGTATCGGCGTAGCCCTTGCCCAGCGTCCACTCGCCCTCGTTCCAGACGTAGCGCTCGCTGCAGGACACCACCTTGGCCAGGTCCATGCCCTTGAGCCCGGGGAAGGCGCGGGCGGCTTCCAGGGCGCGCGCTTCGGCGTCGTCACCCAGGGCCTCGTCGCCGGCCACGATGGCACCGTTCTGGGCACCCTTGTCGCGCAGGATTCGAGTCAGCCGGCGGGTATCGATGTCGGCGATGCCCACCACGTTCTGGCTGGCGAGATAGTCCGAGAGGCTCTGGGTAGATCGGAAGTTGCTGGCGACGAGCGGCAGATCGCGGATGACGAGGCCCGCGGCGGCGATGCTGGCGGACTCGACGTCCTCGGGATTGATGCCGGTATTGCCGATATGGGGATAGGTGAGGGTGACGATCTGTCGGGAATAGGAGGGGTCGGTCAAAATTTCCTGATAGCCGGTCATGGCCGTATTGAACACCACCTCACCACTGGTCTGCCCATCAGCGCCAATGGCCGTGCCGTGGAATACGCTGCCATCTTCCAGGGCCAAGATTGCGGGTTTGTTCAACGCTACGTCCTCCCAAAGCTCGTCAAGGTATCTACGACCGCCGCCATACGCTCGCCGGCGTCGGCGACCTGTCGCCAGGCCATTCGGCACCGACCCGGCCCATCGTGCGTCAAGCACACAAGGAGCCGGGCCGTAAAAAAGCGGGACGAAACCCGGTGTTTGACCGGTTTCATCCCGCTTGTTGTCATTCGCTCGGAATGCAGAGCCGGCACCTATGCTGCGAGAGACGTACTAAACGCTCTCGACGCGACACTTTCATGCCCGGCCCGGCCAAAATTTTTGGAATGTTACAGCATCTGGGCCGGGCTGACTACCCCGGAACAAGCACTTTGCCATGGGCAACACCACCCGCGACGTCGCCAGAGGCCTACAAACCTCAGTCCAGGCCCAGCACGTCGGACATGCCGTAGCGTCCCGCCTCACGCTCGGCGACCCAGCGTGCTGCGCGCACCGCGCCCCGGGCGAAGGTCATGCGGCTGGACGCCTTGTGGGTGATCTCGATGCGCTCGCCTTCGGTAGCGAACATCACGGTGTGCTCCCCGACGATATCGCCGGCACGCACCGTGGCGAAGCCGATTTCCTTGGGATCGCGAGGACCGCACTGGCCTACCCGCTCGAACACCCCGTGCTCCTTGAGGTTGCGATCCAGCGCCCCGGCGACCACCTCGCCCATGCGCAGGGCGGTACCGGACGGCGCATCGACCTTGTGACGATGGTGAGACTCGATGACCTCGATGTCATAGCCCTCGTCGCCCAGCGCCTTCGCTGCAGTCTCCAGAAGCTTCAGGGTCAGATTGACGCCGACGCTCATGTTGGGCGCAAACACCGTGGGCACTCGCTCGGCATAACCGTCGAGCTCGGCCTGCTCGTCATCGGACAGGCCGGTGGTGCCGATGACGATGGCCTTGCCATGCTCGGCACAGAAGGCCAGGTTGGCCAGGGTCACCTTGGGTGCGGTGAAATCGATCAGCACGTCGAAGTCATCGACGATGGCCTCGAGGGAGTCCACCGCCGCCACGCCCTGGCGGCCGACGCCGGCCAGCTCGCCCAGATCGGCGCCAGCCAGCGAACTGCCCGGCTCGACGATGCCGCCGGCGAGGACGGCGTCGTCGTCCTGCATCACGGCGTTGACCAGGGTGCGGCCCATGCGGCCGGCGACGCCGACGATGGCGATACGGGGGGCGGTACGGCTCATGCAATCTCCTGGAGAAACGAGAGTTCGAACAGACAGGCGGATCAACGTAGATACGCCAAAATGTAAAGGGATTCGGCGCAGTATACCAACGTCGCTCCCTCTTGCCTCGCCCTGGCCTTCACGCTGACATTCCCGCCCGACAGGACCGCCCCATGCCGTTCAGAAAAATGCTCCGATTGCCCCTTATCAGCACGCTGGCAGCGTCCCTGTGGCTTGGCGGCTGCACCGCCCAGGTCAAGCCGACCAGCTTGCAGGGCGAGGCCCCCGCCCAGCCGGGGCTGAGCATGTGCGGCACCCTGGCACTACCGAGCCAGTGGCGTCCCACCGAAAACAACACCAGCGTTCCCCTGGGTGGTCTCTCGGCCATGGCCTGGGACACAGACGACAACCTGCTGCACCTGGTATCCGATCGCGGACGCGTACACCAGGCAAGGCCAGTACTTGAAGATGGCCGGCTGGTGGACCTGCGCCCACTCGCCAGCCACCGATTGAAGGCGCAGGACGGTACGCCGCTGGAAGGCAAGGCCGCAGACGCCGAGTCGCTGGTGCTGGCGGGCGCCGATGATGGCGTCACCGGCAACACCGAACTACTGATCGGCTTCGAGCAGGATCATCGCGTGCAGCGTTTCGCTCTCGACGGGATGCCGAAAGGCGAACCACTGCGCTCCACGGCCAGCCACAACGCCGGTGATAACGAAAGCCTGGAAGCGCTGGCCCGAGTGCCGGGCATCGGGCTGGTGGCGGGCCTGGAGTCACCCCCCGACGACATGAACGCGCAAGATGGCGTCAGGCACACCCTTCTGTTCAGCCTGGCGGAGAACGGTAGCGACACGCGCCGGTGGCATTACCCACTGGCCTCACCGGCCGACAGCGCCCTGACCGAGCTGCTGGCGCTGGAGGACACTGTAACCGAGACTCCACCGCGGCTGCTGGCGCTGGAACGGGCCTTTTCTCCGCCACGTCCGCTGACCATCAGCTTAAGCCTGGTGGAGCTGCTGCCACCGCCGCAGGTACGGGTGACACGCCTGGCCAGCCTGTCCGCCGGAGAAGGCTGGCGCGTCGACAACATGGAGGGGCTAGCGCGATTGCCCAGTGGCGAATTTCTGATGGTCAGCGACGACAACTTCAGCGCCCTGCAGCGCAACCTGCTCGCCTGCTTTCGACTGCCCGAGGAGGCGCTCCCACGATACTGACCCCATTCGCGCTATCGGCCGACGATGTCACTCGGCCACCCTGCTTAGCGGCGGGCCACCAGCAAGTGATGATTGAAGCCGTCAGGGCCCCACAGCCAGGCCGACTCAGCATCGGTGAAGCGCAGCGGCTCGCGCCTGACCTGAGAGAAGCCGACCGACTGCAGCGTTGTGACCACGGTGCGACCAGGGATCGCCACGTGGTCCACCGGCAAGACGTCGTCACCGGCGCGCACCTGACCAGGCACCAGGCTCCAGGGCCGGGGCCGCTCGCCCGGCGCCACACCCGGGTCGTAGCGATAGCTGGTCAACGCCTCGAGGCGATCCATGCGCGCCGGGTCAAGCACATAGTCGTGGGTGATATCGAGCCACACCAGCAGGCCACCGGGCTTGAGCGCCTCGAACAGGTTACGGCAGGCACGGGTGAGCATGGCCTGGTGCTGGATGAAGTGAAAGGCGAAGACACTGACCAGGGTATCGAAGGGCGCCTCCGGCAGAACAAGCTTGCGATAGGCGTCCTCGACCCGAAAGCCGAGGCCCGGTGCCTGGTGGCGCCGGCTGGCCAGCGCGACCTGGGAGGGGCTGATGTCGATACCCAGCACCTCTTGCGCACCCTTGCTTTTGAGCTCGGCCGCCAGCGCTCCGTTGCCACAGCCCACATCAAGAAGACGCTTGCCGACCAGATCTTCCTCCAGATTGAGATAGTGAAGAACGGAACCGGTGAAGGTGCCGTATCGCTCGTCGCGGGCCAGCTGGTCGTAGCGCTCGCTCAGCGCCTCGGAGAAGACGTCGTTGGCAAGGCCGCGGTCGCCAGGCTGCTGACAAGGGGAAACGGCTTGTGCGCCGAGAAGGGGGCTGGCTGACGGCATGGGGGGGGGGGCTCCTTGGCATTGATGCGCCTTTGCCCCACCTTTACAGCTTCATATAACCACCACCACACCGCACTAAGCCAAATCCGTACACCGCCCACCTCTTTGCCCAATGATGCAAAGATGTCTGAGTAAAACTCGCCTGCTCACGCCTGGCTGCGCAGCTTGACGTCCCGCCGCAGCAGCAGCGCGATGGCCAGCACGACCAGCAGACTGCCCGGCAGCCATTCGAGTGCAAGACGTTCAGGCGCCTGGGCAAACAGCAACAGCATCGACACAAAGGGCACCAGATAACCGTAGGCGGCAACCGCCGCCGGGGTCAGGATGGCGGTCGCCCGCTGCTGCAGCCAGAAGGTCATTCCGCTGGAGAAGAGCCCGAGATAGGCCACCACCGTCAGATCGAACAGCGTCATTCGGCCCAGCGCGGCCGGATCCCCGAAGACCAGACCCGAAAACCCGATCAGCAGTGCCCCCATCACCAGGCTCCACAGGGTACGCACCCCCGCGTGCTCAGATAGCCAGCCCTTCGCCAACCCCAATTTGGACAACACCGGATACATCGCCGAGGCGATGCAACCAGCGAAGAAGGCGGCTTCGCCCACGCCGAACTGCATGCGGGCAAAGGAGCCACCGGCCTCGGCCCAGGCCAGCCCCACGGCGCCGACGGCGCCAAGTACCAGCAAGGCCAGCAGCGCCAAAGCACGGTGCTCGACCCCCACCAGCCGGCCCAGGCCGTAGGCCAGCAGCGGCACGCTGACGAACAGCGTGGCCATGGACAGCGCCGTGGTCAGGTGCGCCGCCCAGAACATGGTGCCGAAGAAGCTCGCCAGACAGAGCCCCATCAACCCATAGAGCCCGAGCCCGGCCAGACTCGGCCGGAGACCAGGCGCACCCCACACCAGCGGCAACACCGCCAGAGCGGCAATCACGAAGCGCATTGCGGTCAGTGACAGTGGCGGAAGCCCTTCACTCAACATCCCCACCGCCGGAAAGGACAGCCCCACCAGCGTCGCCCACACCAGCATCCCGGCGTGGGCCCACCACACACTGCTATCGCTGGACACCCGGCAATCAGTCGTCATCACGGCTGACCTCCCCTTCCAGCGCCAACAGCAACTGGCGTAGACCAGCCGCCAGGCCTGCCGCCTCATCATCTGCCAGGGTGGCGCGCATCGAAGCGAGTTCAGCCAGGTAGGCGTCCAGCAGCGCCGGCATCATGGCCTTTCCCGACTCACTGAGACGAATCAGTACACTGCGACGATCTTCAGGGTTGGCAACACGCTCCACCAGGCCACGACTGGCGAGCCGATCGAGGCGGTGGGTCATGGCCCCTGAACTCAGCACCACCGCCTCGCACAGGGCGTTCGGTGTCAGCCCCTCGTGCACGTCGCGCCGGTAGAGGGTCGCCAGCAGGTCAAACTCGCCTTCCTTCAAGCCGTGCTGCCGGAATACCGCCTGAACCCGACGGTCGACATGCTTCAGCACGCGATACAGCCGGGTAAAGATGCCCATGTCGCCAGGGTCGCGATCCGGGAGAACCCTGCACCACTCCGCCATCAGTCGATCGATGGCATCGTTCGACCCGGTGGACGGAACCTGCATATCACTTATCTCCAAGAAAAGTATCTTCACTTGAAGATAGTTATTCCGACGCAAAATGCCAAGCCCCTCATGCCACCACCACCGAACAGCGATGGTCGCCTGGGCGCAACATGCAGTCGGCAACCGCGACGTAGCGTCTACCTTTTCCTCAGAACCACGATAACAACCGCAAGGGGACAACGATGATCGTCAACTGCGTGGCGTATGAAGAAGGACGGCGTCTTTGCAACATCGACAGAGGCGAGATCGGTGATTACCGCTCGCGCTCGAACTGCTTCGTCTGGGTAGCACTACACGACCCGGACGCCGAGGAGCTCTCTACCTTTCAGGACATCTTCGAGCTGCATGAACTGGCCGTGGAGGATGCCCTGGTCGGCGAACAGCGTCCCAAGGTGGAGGAATACGGCGACGCTCTGTTCGTCGTCACCCAGGTGATCAGCGTCAGCCAGGGCGAGGTGCAGCATGGCCAGCTAGCCATCTTTGCCGGTCCCGGCTATGTGTTGTCGGTACGTCAGCACTCCGGGCGTGGTTTCGCCGATGTACGCGCCCGCTGCGAGCGCGAGCCCGAGCTGCTCAAGCAAGGGCCGGCCTTCGTGCTATATGCGCTGATGGATGTCGTAGTGGACCGCTACTTTCCGGTACTCGAAGAACTCGAGGCCGAACTGGAAAGCATCGAGGACCAGATCTTCGTACGCGGCAGCGCCCGCGCCAGCCTGGAGCGGCTGTATCAGCTCAAGCGCCGCACCATGTGCGTCAAGCACGCGGTGACCCCACTGGCCGAAGCCAGCTCCCATCTGTTCGGCGGACGCGTCCCGGCGCTGTGCTACGAGACCCAGGACTACTTCCGCGACGTCTACGACCACCTGCATCGTATCGAGGCGGCCATCGACACCATTCGCGAAACCATCATTACCGCCATCCAGGTCAACCTGTCGATGGTGGCCATCGACGAGAGCGAGGTGCATAAGCGCCTGGCCTCCTGGGCGGCGATCTTCGCGGTGGCGACCATCCTCGCCGGCATCTGGGGGATGAACTTCACCCATATGCCGGAACTGGACTGGCGGCTGGGCTATCCGCTGGCGCTGGGAATGATGGTCCTGTGCTGCGGCGCGCTCTACCGACGCTTCCGTCGCACCGGCTGGCTATAGCGCCGATCGCGTCCAGCCAAACTCACTGCCAGACGACGCTGAGCGGCTCCTTGCCCGCCATCCGCTCCAGGTGGCTGGCCACCACGTCCTTGAGCCGCTCCAGCCGCTCGGCGTCCTCGGCCTGGAGGTCGACGCTGAGCTGCGAGTCGGACGCCTTCATCCAGCACTCGCCGCCTGGGAACACCACGTGACCGCTCTCGGCATCCACCTCGAGCTTGTGGGCCCAGTGCTTGCACAGGCGATTGATCAAGCGTTGCCCTGATGCGGTCTCGACGAAGGCTCGGGATTCCACCATGCTTTCCACCGTTTCTGAGAATACGAATATATCGCAGAATCATATCCCCCATGTCCTCTCGGCGTCAGGCAACGGCGTGTTGCTGTTCATCGTACCCACGCATGTCTAGCCGTTCCCGGGCGGCGAGCGCCGGCGCGGCCACCCCAGGCGACGGCCTTCCATGGCGGCCAGGGCGGCACCGCCGAGCAACAGCGGCAGCGCCAGCAGAAAGCCGCTCGACAACGGCTGGCCAAACAGCCAGAGATCGGCCAGTACCGGCCACACCAGGGCGATGTACTCGAAGGGGGCAAGCCTCGACACCTCGGCAAAGCGCAGCGCCAAGGTCATGCAGATATGCGCCGCGCCGCCCAGCAACCCGGCCAGGATCAGCAGCGTCAGCGTCTGGGTCGGCAGCGCCACCCAGCCCATCGGCAGAGTCGCAAGCCCCGCCAGGGTGCAGGCCAGCACGAAGTAGAAGGCGATGGCACCGGCCCCCTCGGTGCGCGAGATGCGCCGCACCGTGACCAGCGCCGCAGCCGTCAACGACGCCCCCAGCACACCGAGCGCGTAGCCCGACAATTGGCCGGCCTTGTCGGCGTTACCGATATCCGGCGCCACCAGCACCGCCACCCCGCCCACGGCGAGCACCAGTGCCAGCGCCCGCGACGGGGTAAGGCGCTCGCCCAGCAGCACCACGCCGCCGATCGCCATCAGTACCGGTGCCAGTTGCGCCAGCAGGGTGGCTTCGGCTACGGGCAGACGCGCCAGGGCCGCAAAGGTGGCAAACATCGAAGCGGCGCCGAGGCTCGAGCGCAACAGATGGCCCAAGGGGCGCCGGGTCGCCAGCCCCGCCGGAAACTCTCGACGCCAGGCCAGAAACAGCACGATCGGCAACAGCGCAAAGGCGGAGCGATAGAACACTACCTGGCCCAACGGCACCTCGTCGCTCACCCACTTCACGCAGACCAGCATGGCGGCGAACAGCACCCCGGAGGCGATGCGCAGCACGATGCCCGCCAGGGGCCTACCCCTATCACTCATGATCATCGTCCCTGTTCAGAAGAGCCGCGCCGTCCACAAGCCCTGCCCCACCCAATCAAGCCACCCAGCAAAAGCGCCCACGAGAACCGCCCGAGCGCGTCGCCCCGCTGACGGCCCTTGTGCTGCCGACAAAAAAACCGACCCCCGGCGCCAGGCGTCGGGGGTCGATCATCGTCACTAAGCCCTGGTCGGCGCAGGATCACTCCTGGCCCGAGGGTACGCGACTTACAGCTTCATATCTTCGAAGAACTTCTTCACGCCGTCGAAGAAGCTCGACTTCTTCGGCGAGTGCTGGGCGTTGCTGCCACCCAGGCTGTCCTGGAACTTGCGCAGCAGATCCTTCTGTTCCTCGCTGAGCTTGACCGGGGTTTCCACCACCACCCGGCACAACAGATCGCCGGCGGGGCCGCCGCGTACCGGCTTGACACCCTTGCCGCGCAGTCGGAACAGCTTGCCGGTCTGGGTTTCCGCCGGAATCTTCAGCTTCACCCGACCATCCAGCGTCGGCACTTCGAGCTCACCGCCGAGGGCTGCGTCGACGAAGTTGATCGGTACCTCACACTGCAGGTGACGCCCTTCGCGCTCGAAGATATGGTGCGGCTTGATCGCGACCTGCACGTACAGGTCCCCGGGCGGACCGCCGTTGATACCGGCTTCGCCCTCGCCATTGAGACGAATGCGATCGCCAGAATCGACGCCGGCCGGAATCTTCACCGACAGGGTGCGGGTCTCGCGCACGCGACCTTCGCCATGACAGGCGTGGCACGGCACCTTGATGTGCTGGCCGCTGCCGTGACAGGTCGGGCAGGTCTGCTGCACGGCAAAGAAGCCCTGCTGCATGCGAACCTGACCGTGTCCGTGACAGGTCGGGCAGGTTTCCTTGGTGGAACCCGGCTCGGCACCTTCGCCGTCGCAGCGCTCACATTCGATGTGACGCGGCACACGGATGTCGACACTGGTGCCGGCCACCGCGCTCTCGAGGTCAAGCTCGAGGTTGTAGCGCAGGTCGCTGCCCCGCTGGGGCGCATTGGGGTTACGACGTCCGCCGCCACCGCCGAAGATGTCACCGAAGACATCACCGAAGATGTCACTGAAGCCGCCAGCCCCGGCGCCGCCAAAGCCACCACCGCCCTGGCCGTCGACGCCGGCATGGCCAAACTGGTCGTAGGCCGCACGCTTCTCGCTGTCGGTCAGGACCTCGTAGGCCTCGGACACTTCACGGAATTTTTCCGCCGAGGTGTCATCGTCCGGGTTACGGTCCGGGTGGTACTTCTGTGCCAGGCGCCGATAGGCCTTCTTGATGTCCTTCTGATCGGCACCGCGCTCGACACCTAGTACCTCGTAGTAGTCTCTCTTGGACATGGGTCTGTCCGCCTCCGTCGCGACGCTCAGCAACACCAACGCGGGAGTCCGGCTCCCGCGTTGGCGTCATCCGAGGTTCAGATGTCGTGGTTACTGCTTTTTCCGGTCGTCGTTGACTTCTTCGTACTCGGCGTCGACCACGTCATCTTCCTTCTTGGCGCCAGCGTCGGCGTCACCCGCCTGCTGGCCAGCGTCCGCCTGTTCGGCGTACATCTTCTGCGCCAGGTTGCCGGAGGCCTCGGTCAGGGCGTCGAGCTTGGCCTGGATGGCATCCTTGTCATCGCCCTGCAGCGCTTCCTCGAGCTCCTTGATGGCGCTCTCGATGGCCTGCTTCTCGTCTTCGGAGGCCTTGTCGCCGGCTTCCTCAAGGGTCTTGCGAGAGGCGTGGATCATGCCGTCGGCCTGGTTGCGCAGCGCCACCAGTTCCTCGAACTTCTTGTCCTCGTCGGCGTGGGCCTCGGCGTCGCGGACCATCTGCTCGATCTCGTCGTCGGACAGGCCGCTGGAGGCCTTGATGACGATGGACTGTTCCTTGCCGGTGGCCTTGTCCTTGGCGGACACGTTGAGGATACCGTTGGCGTCCAGGTCGAAGGCGACCTCGATCTGCGGCACACCGCGCGGCGCCGGCGGAATGTCCGACAGGTCGAAGCGACCGAGCGACTTGTTGCCGCTGGACTGCTTGCGCTCACCCTGCAGCACGTGAATGGTCACGGCGGTCTGGTTGTCGTCCGCGGTGGAGAACACCTGGGTCTTCTTGGTCGGGATGGTGGTGTTCTTCTCGATCAGCGGCGTCATCACGCCACCCAGGGTCTCGATACCCAGTGTCAGCGGAGTCACGTCCAGCAGCAGCACGTCCTTGACGTCACCGCCGAGCACGCCGCCCTGGATCGCAGCACCCACGGCCACGGCTTCGTCCGGGTTGACGTCCTTGCGGGCGTCCTTGCCGAAGAACTCGGCGACCTTGGCCTGAACCATCGGCATACGGGTCTGGCCACCGACCAGGATGACGTCGTCGATCTCGGAGGCGGACAGGCCGGCGTCGGACAGCGCGGTCTTGCACGGCGCCAGTGAACGGCTCACCAGCTCTTCCACCAGCGACTCAAGTTTGGCCCGGGTCACCTTCACGTTGAGGTGCTTGGGACCGGTGTTGTCGGCGGTGATGTAAGGCAGGTTGACGTCGGTCTGCTGGGCGCTGGACAGCTCGATCTTGGCCTTCTCGGCGGCTTCCTTCAGGCGCTGCATGGCCAGGTTGTCACCGGACAGGTCGATACCGCTGTCGGCCTTGAACTGGTCGACCAGGTAGTTGATCAGCTTGAGGTCGAAGTCCTCACCACCCAGGAAGGTGTCGCCGTTGGTGGCCAGCACCTCGAACTGCGTCTCGCCGTCGACGTCGGCCACTTCGATGATGGAGATATCGAAGGTACCGCCACCCAGGTCATAGACCGCGATGGTCTTGTCACCGCGTGACTTGTCCATGCCATAGGCAAGGGCAGCCGCGGTCGGCTCGTTGATGATGCGCTTGACCTCGAGACCGGCGATGCGACCCGCGTCCTTGGTGGCCTGACGCTGGCTGTCGTTGAAGTAGGCCGGCACGGTGATGACCGCCTCGGTCACTTCTTCGCCCAGGTAGTCCTCGGCGGTCTTCTTCATCTTCTTCAGCACTTCCGCGCTGACCTGGGGCGGTGCCAGCTTCTTGCCCTTGACCTCGACCCAGGCGTCGCCGTTGTCGGCTTCGGTGATGGTGTAGGGCACCATCTTGATGTCCTTCTGGACAACGTCATCCTTGAAGCGACGGCCGATCAGGCGCTTGATCGCGTACAGGGTGTTTTCCGGGTTGGTCACCGCCTGACGCTTGGCCGCCTGACCCACCAGGGTCTCGCCATCATCGGTGTAGGCGATGATGGACGGGGTGGTACGTGCGCCTTCTGCGTTCTCGATTACCTTGGCGCTGTCGCCGTCGAGCACGGCCAGACAGGAGTTGGTGGTACCAAGGTCAATGCCGATGATGCGTCCCATAGGAAATCCTCGAATTCGTGTCTTGCGTAACTGAAGTTTGGCTTGCGGCGTTCGCCGCGGGGTTGCCGACTATCTGGGGGGCGTCTCCGCCGATTTCAAGGCCCCATGTTCAACTCCTGTCGACAACCCGTATCGGTCAGGCCCCGTGGGCCGGATGTTTCAGCCGGCCGCCTGGCTCACTACCACCATCGCCGGGCGCACCAGGCGTCCGTTGAGCACGTAGCCCTTCTGCATCACGTCGATGACGGTGTTGGGGTCGACCTCGGGGTTCGGCACCATGGCCATGGCCTCGTGGTACTGCGGGTCGAACGGCTCGCCCTGGGGCTCGACGATCTCGACGCCGAACTTGGCCAGTACGTCGAGCTGCATCTTCAGGGTCATGGAGACACCCTCGCGATGCACCTCGGAGGCGTCCTCACCCATGGCCTCAAGCGCCTTTTCCAGGCTGTCGACCACCGGAAGCAGGTCCTTGATGAACTTCTCCAGCGCAAACTTGCGCGCCTTCTCGGCCTCGGCTTCCGCCCGCCTGCGCACGTTCTGCGCCTCGGCGGCGGCACGCAGGGCCTGGTCCTTGGCCTCGGTCACGCTCTGCTCGAGCTCCTCGACGCGGGCCGCCAGCACCTCGGCCTCGGGGTTGTCACCGCCTTCCACGGCCTCGGCCTGTGCCTCATCCTCAGCCTGATCGACGATGTCCTCGAGTTCGCCCTCGACGGCCTCGGCAGCATCGACCGCCTGCTCCGGCTCGCCTTCCTGCTCCTGGCGAGCGAGTTCGTCATCCAACGGGGTCTGGGGATCTTTGGCCATGTGCAGCCTCCTGAAGAAGTCCAACAATTGCGGTAGCACCGCCTGTACAGTGGCTGGTCCGGGGACCAGAGGTTGCAGAGGTATATGGGGTTGGCCACAACAATCTCAAGGGGAAAGACGCAGATCCTGATCAGACTTTCCCCGGCAGGCCCAGGATTTGCCGCAGCGCTGACCCGCAACCACTGAAGTTGCTGCGCAAGGATGCATTGAGGGCGCGCCTGGACTACTGTATAAACAGACACCACATGGATGGATAAACAGTAATGCCAACCCCCATCCATTGCGCCATATCGATGCTCTAGCGATTGCGCGAGCGATTGCGCGAGCGATTGCCGCACCCATCGCCCTGTACGACCGCCACCCTTGCACTGACCGTCGCACCGCTCGGTGACGCCACCAGGAGGCACGCATGCTGACCGAACTCTCGATCCAGGACTTCGCCATCGTCGACCACCTCGAACTCGAGCTCGAGGGCGGCATGACTGCCATCACCGGCGAGACCGGCGCCGGCAAGTCGATCCTGCTTGGCGCCCTGGGCCTGTGTCTCGGCGAACGCGCCGACGCCGGCAGCGTGCGCCACGGCCAGTCCAGAGCCGACCTGAGCGCGCGCTTCGACATTGCCAACCTGCCCAACGCCCGGGCCTGGCTTGCCAACCGAGAACTGCCCGATGACGACTGCCTGCTGCGTCGCGTGGTCACTAAAAGCGGTCGCTCCAAGGCCTGGATCAACGGCCAGCCGGCCACCATCGCCGACCTCAAGTCGCTGGGCGAGACCCTGATCGAGATCCACGGCCAGCACGCCCACCAGGCCCTGCTGGCCGAGGACACCCACCTGCGCCTGCTCGACGACCTGGCCGGCCACCGTGAATCGGTGAGCCGACTGGCCGAGCTCTATCGGGAGTGGCAGTCCACCCGGCGACAACTGAAACGGCTGGCCGACGACGGCGATGAAATCCGCGCCCGTCGCCAGCTGTTGCGCTATCAGGTGGAAGAACTCGACCAACTCGGCCTGGGCGAAGACGAGCTCGAACAGCTCGAACGTGAACAGGAGCTGCTGGCCCACGCCGAGTCGCGCCTGGCGGAGACCCAGTTCGCGCTCGACTGCTGCGATGGCGAGGAAGGCGGTGCCCTACCCCTGCTCCACCAGGCAAGCCAACACCTGGCCGCCCTGCCCGGCAGCGACAAGGGAGCCCTGGCCAACGCCATCGCCTTGCTGGGTGACGCCAGCATTCAGCTCGAGGAAGCCGGCCGCGAACTGCATCAGGTGGTCGCCGACGTGGAGCTGGACCCGGAGCGCCTGGCCTGGGTAGAGCAGCGCCTGGGCGAGGCTCACCGCATCGCTCGCAAGCACCATGTACTGCCCGACGAGATCGTCGCCCTGCACCAGCGCCTGACGGCAGAACTTCAGGGGCTGGAGGGCGGTGACGAGGACCTCGAGGCGCTGACCGAGAAGGCCGACGCCCTCAAGGCAGAATGGCGTGCCCTGGCAGAGACCGTCAGCGCCGCTCGCCACAAGGCCGCCAAGCGTTTCGGCAAGGAAGTCCAGCAGCAACTGGCGTTTCTGGCCATGGGCAAGGCCCGCTTCGAGGTCGACGTCAGTCGGCGCGATGCCGCTACCCCAGAGGGCATGGACCGGGTGCGCTTCCTGATCGCCGCCAACCCCGGCCAGCCGCCACGCCCGCTGGCCAAGGTAGCCTCCGGTGGCGAGCTGTCGCGTATCAGCCTGGCCATCCAGGTGATCGCCGCCCAGCACTCCACCATCCCCAGCCTGGTGTTCGATGAGGTCGACGTCGGGGTATCCGGTGCCACCGCCGAGATCGTCGGCCAGTTGCTCAAGCGACTGGGCCAGGGCGGCCAGGTACTGACGGTGACCCACCTGCCCCAGGTCGCCGCCCAGGCCCACCACCATCTGCACATCGAGAAGAAGGCACGCAAGGATTCCACCCGCACCCGCATGGCACACCTCGACGAAGCCGGGCGGGTCGGCGAGCTGGCACGCATGCTCGGCGGCGTCAAACTCTCGGACCAGACCCTGGCCCATGCCCGCGAGATGCTCGACGCAAGCCAAAGGGCGCACCACTAGGCCCGGCGAACCCAGGCAGCACAGAAAAGCGCTACTGAAGAGCAGTACGCAAGAAAAAGCAGCATTTTACAGTGAGCCCACAACGCAAGCGCCACGCCCCCAACTGACGGGGACGTGGCGCTTTTGTGTACCCACTGGCCGAACAGCGCTGATCACATCTTCCAGACACGAGAAAGCCTCCGCCCGGGGGCAGAGGCTCTTGCTCAGCGCTACGCGCAGAGGGATCCGTTACTTCTTGGCGATGCCTTCCTGACGCGTCGCCTTGGAACCCTTGGGTCTGACGTAGAGGACCAGCGCGTGATCGACGAGTTCGAAGCCGTGCTCCTCGGCGATCTCCTGCTGCCGACGCTCGATGGTCTCGTCGAAGAACTCGATGATCTCACCGCTTTCCAGGCACACCATATGGTCGTGATGCTCTTCCTGGGAGAGCTCGAAGACCGCATGGCCACCGTCGAAATTGTGTCGGATCACCAGGCCCGCCGACTCGAACTGAGTCAGCACGCGATACACCGTCGCCAGGCCCACATCTTCACCGGCTTCGAGAAGCGTCTTGTACACGTCCTCGGCGCTGAGGTGGTGCTGATCGGTGGCAGATTCGAGGATCTGCAGGATCTTTACGCGCGGCAGAGTGACTTTCAGTCCAGCCTTGCGCAATTCATGGTTCTTGTCGGCCATGGTTGCTCTTCGCAGTATCAGGTAGGGTCGGGTATGATCGACCGACCCCACGATAGTGAAGAACAGGCGCAAATGCAAAAGTTGACCGGAATTGTCACCCTTTCACTGGCCCTGGCGCTGACCAGCGGCTGCACCTACTTCAGCGTGTACAAGCGCGACCTGGCACAGGGCAACCTGGTGACCAACAGCATGGTCGAACAGCTGCGCCCCGGCATGTCCCGACAGGAGGTCATCAACCTCATGGGCTCGCCGCTGCTGGAGGCCCCGTTCAGCGCCGACCAGTGGGACTACGTCTACCGTCTCGACGAAGCTTACGGCGACGTGATGCAAAGACGCGTCACCCTGACCTTCGCCGGCAACAACCTGGTCAATATCGACCGGGAAGGCGACTTCAGCATGAACCCGGACGTGGCAGGCAAGCATAGCTACGGCGTAGGCCCCACCAGCGGCGGCGGCGACGATAACCCCGAGGGCGAAGCCAATATCGAGCCGATCTACAACCGCACCGTGGATTCCGAGCGCGAGTAAGCCGTTGGCGCCAGCGAGAACACGCATCAGGGTGGCCACAACGGCCACCCTGGTTGGTTCTACGCCTGGTTGGTTCTACACCTAGGTGCTTCCATGCGCAGCGCCTTCGCTCAGACGGCGACGCACCTGCCCCGGCCGCCCAGGGTCGCTAGGAGGAAGAGCGGCTACGAGCCGCCCTCTCTGCCCTCGCCGCCTTGGGATCGATCTTCAACGGTCGATAGACCTCTACGCGATCACCGTCACGCAGTATCTGCCGTGAGGGTTCTTTCAACGCCTTGCCGAAGATACCGAGACTGGCCTCGCTGAAGGTTTCCACAGGCAGTTCGGGAAACAGCGACGGCAGGTCGGCCAACGCCAGCGCTTCGCTGGCGGTCGTGCCCTTGGCGACGCGCAGCGCGACAAGACGTTGCTTGTGCGGCAAGGCAAAGGCCACTTCCACGCGAAGCACCTCGTCGCTTGCGTCTTCCTTTATATCTGGCCCCGCCGAGTGATCGGCGGGTGCCGGCTCGACGCGAGGAGCCGAGGGTCTTGCGCTGTCAGCGCCCATAGAGCTCATCGGCACGCCGCGTGAAGGCATCCACCTGCTGGCCCGCGATCTGCTGGAAGACCTTGCCAAAGGCCATGCCGAGCAGCCGGCTGGAGAACTCGAAGTCCATCTCCAGGCTGACCTTGCACACGTTCTCGCCCATGGTGATGAATTTCCAGCGTCCGTCCAGTCGCTTGAACGGCCCCTTTACCAGCGACAGCTCGATACGGTCAGGCTCGTGCAGGTCATTTCGGGTGACGATGGTCTGCTCGATGCCGGCCCGCCCTAGGGTCATTTCGCCGATCAGGTGCGATTCGTCCTTCTCTAGCAGCCGCGCGCGACGGCAGCCCGGCAGAAACTCCGGATAGCGCTCGAAATCGTTGACCAGATCGAACATCTGCTTGGGGGTGTGCCGCACCATGGCGGACCGATTGACGGTTGGCATTGACCTCTCCGCTGACTTCCAGAAGCCCAGGGCGTATCATGAGCGGTTATTTCGGCCTCAAATGGTAGCACGCTTCCCCGGCAGAACTGGAGACAGCCGAAAGGGGGACCGACGGGCAGCGCCGCCGTGGCAACCGCCTGGCGTCGACCCGGAAGGCTACACATCGGGCCGCATCGGTTACGACACCGCTTCCACGACCGATTCAGACATCAAGAGGTTCCATGGCCAGCAAGAAGGGAAAGGACAAGGGTCCCGGCAACAACACCATCGCCCAGAACAAGAAGGCGCGCTTCGAATACCATATCGACGAGTCCTTCGAGGCCGGGCTGGTGCTGGCGGGATGGGAGGTCAAGAGCCTGCGTGCCGGCAAGGCCCAGCTCACCGACACCTACATTCTGGTGAAGAACGGCGAGGCCTGGTTGCTCGGCAGCCATATCATGCCGCTCAACACCACCAGCACCCACGAGGTGGCGGACCCCACGCGCACGCGCAAGCTGCTGCTTCACCGCAAGGAGATCGCCAAGATCTTCTCTCGCACCCAGGACAAGGGGCACACCTGTGTGCCGCTGAAGCTGTACTGGAAAGGCAGCCGGGTGAAGTGTGAGCTGGCGCTGGTGACGGGCAAGAAGCTCCATGACAAGCGCGCCACCGAGAAGGATCGCGATTGGCAGCGTCAGAAGGGCCGCGTCATGCGGGAACAAAACCGCGCCTGAGCCGTCAGATGTAGTACAGACCGCCGGATCTTTGGTACACTGGCGGGGCGTTACGGGGGCGACATGGTTTCGACGCTGATGACAACCCCTGAGGTGCATGCCGAGAGCGTGATGTATCTCGTAAATCCAACATCACGACTAAATAGTCGCAAACGACGAAAACTACGCTCAGGGCGCGCTGGCAGCGTAAAAACTGCTAGCTTCTAGTCCTACCCGGCGGCGACGTGCTCATCCGTTGCCAATGGGCTACGAGCCAAGATAGGTGAGATCGCGGTTGGCGCTGTCCTCTCGTCAATCGCTAAACTTTGGAGGAATCGCGTTTCGGGATCCTGCCCGTCGGAGCCCGAGGCGTTAAATCAAATGACGGAACTAAGCATGTAGAGCCAATGGGCGAGTGTCGGCGGACGCGGGTTCGATTCCCGCCGCCTCCACCAACACCGACAAAAAAACCTCCTTTATGGAGGTTTTTTTGTGCCCGACAGTTTCCACAGGCAAAGAAGACCCAAGGGCGAGGTCGGCGCTCTCTACAGACCCAGGGGTTCGATTCCCGCCGCCTCCACCAACACCAGAAAGATGCCACCTTCCCAAAGGTGGCATTTTTCGTTTCAGCCCCCTGGATAAAGAAGCCTCTAGGGCGAAGTCGGCGCTCTCCACAGGCCCCGGGCTTCGATTCCCGCCGCCTCCACCAACACCGACGAAAGAACCTCCCTTGTGGAGGTTTTTTTGTGTCTGCAAGGTCCACGACCCAAGGGCGAGGTCGGCGCTCTCTACAGACCCAGGGGTTCGATCCCAGCCGCCTCCACCAACACCGACGAAAAAGCCACCTCATCTGAAGGTGGCTTTTTTGTACCCGGAAGATACAAAGGTCAAAGGTGAGCCAAGGGCGAGGTCGGCGCTCTCTACAGACCCGGGGCTTCGATTCCCGCCGCCTCCACCAACACTAGAAAGATGCCACCTTCCCAAAGGTGGCATTTTTCGTTTCAGGGCGCCCCCCCTGAAAAGCAGAGCCAAGGGTGAGGTCGGCGCTCTCTACAGCCCCGGGGGTTCGATTCCCGCCGCCTCCACCAACACCAGAAAGATGCCACCTTCCCAAAGGTGGCATTTTTCGTTTCAGCCTCCTAGATAAGGAAGCCTCTAGGGCGAAGTCGGCGCTCTCCACAGACCCCGGGGTTCGATTCCCGCCGCCTCCACCAACACCGACGAAAAAGCCACCTCATCTGAAGGTGGCTTTTTTGTGTCCGACAGATCCCAACGGAAAAGAAGAGCCAAGGGCGAGGTCGGCGCTCTCTACAGACCCCGGGGTTCGATCCCAGCCGCCTCCAGCAACACCGACGAAAAGGGCTTGCCAAGACGCCGATCCCATCGAGCAACGCGATTTCCATGGTGTCGAAAGAGCCGGCTAGTGCTAAAGTCATATTGTTATGTTTTTAATCACGCAGGAAACTTTGATAGAAGCACGAACCTCGTCAGGTACCGCAGGTGGACTCCGGCCCAGCGCTGCTTGAAAGCCTTGTCGTCGACATCACGATACTTCGGTCATCCAGATGGCTCCTGGTGGCGATCAGGCACTCTTGAAAATGGATCTGAAAACATGAACAAACCTCTCGTCATCCGCGAAGCAAGTGCCTTCGTCTATCGCTGCCCTCTGGAAACCCCGGTCGAGACTTCCTTCGGCACCATGTCGGACCGCCCTATGGTCGTGGTTCGTGTTACCGACGAGGATGGTCACCACGGCTGGGGGGAAATATGGTGCAACTTCCCGATGGTAGGGGCTGAGCACCGCGCACGACTGGTCAGCAGTGTATTTCGGCCCCTTCTACTGCAGCAACGCTACGAATCTCCCCAGCATGCGTTCGATCACCTTCAGGCGAGCACCCGTGTACTGATGCTGCAGTGCGCGGAACCGGG
This sequence comes from Halomonas sp. BN3-1, assembly GCF_003056325.1. NCBI lineage: Bacteria > Pseudomonadati > Pseudomonadota > Gammaproteobacteria > Oceanospirillales > Halomonadaceae > Halomonas > Halomonas sp. BN3-1. The sequence goes on from NZ_PYVV01000018.1 coordinate 96,904, forward strand.
CCCCTTTGCCCAGTGCCTCGCTGGTATCGACCTGGCTCTATGGGACCTCTGTGCACGTCGTGAGCAACAGCCATTGTGGCGCTATCTGGGCGGCGCCTCCGACCGCATTTCGGTGTACGCCAGCGGACTCAACCCTACCGAGCCCGAGCGCCTGGCCCGCAAGATGGCAGACCGGGGCTTTACCCGCTTCAAGCTCAAGATCGGTTTCGGCTCTCAGCGCGACCGAACCAACCTGCTGGCGTTACGCGACACCCTCGGGGACGACGCCAGCCTGATGGTAGACGTGAACCAGGGCTGGGATTTGCAGCAGGCCCGCGAACAACTACCGGCCCTTGAAGACCTGAATCTGAAGTGGATCGAGGAGCCGTTGTTGTCCACAGCACCCTGGCAGGAGTGGAAGGCTCTGGCGGAGCTAACCGACATTCCGCTGGCAGCCGGAGAGAACCTGATGGGCGAAGAACGCTTTCAGCAAGGAATTGATAGTGGTGCACTCGCCATCGTTCAGCCCGACGCGGCCAAGTGGGGGGGTATCAGTCGAGGGCTGCCTCTGGCCAAGATGATCATGCAGGCAGGCCTTGGCTACTTCCCCCACTACCTGGGTGGCGGCGTTGGCTTGCTGGCCTCCGGTCACTTGCTCGCGGCCGCTGGAGGCGAAGGCGCACTGGAGATCGACTCCAACCCCAACCCGCTTCGTGGTGATCTGGCCGGGCCTCTTGGTCAGATTGAGCGTGGCACGGCTCATCTGGGAGAATCACCAGGCATCGGCAGCCTTGACGGCCTGGAGAGCCTCACAAGCTACCTGGTCAAGGAGTTCTGACGGCTTGGAGGTGAATGACGCGACTTCTGACGCTATTGTCCGGCGCTGGTCCCGATGATGTTCATGCTTGAGCAAGAACGTTCGTCGTATATACCAGCGTCCCTCGCCAGGGTGAAGCCTCACATCGCAAGCTTGTCGACATCCTGGCGCTCAGTGGCCAGGCTATCCGGGACCTCGGCCCGCTCCTCCGCTCTCCTGGCTTGGAGAGCGTAGACGGTTGACCTGAGCCCATCGCTACAAGAAACAACTAACACACGATCACAGGACGGTAGACGGCCGCTACCAAGCGACCGTCTACCGTCCTGTGGACACGTTGCCACACTCGTCCCGCTTGCGATCGAAGGCCGAGCCCCCTGCCTTGCTATCAACACCCATCCCACTGCTACAAAGAAATGGGAGCCGGCGTCAGCAATTTTCGCCGGACAGGCACCCGCCTTGCGGGTGCTCTGTCCATGGCAAACCGTTGGAAGGGTGCCAGCGACGCACTCTCGTCGACCGACGCGCCTCTGCTATACCTTGGCTCTTTGATAGATTGAGTGCTCAGTCGTATAAAAATGAATGACAGATTGTCCGTTCGAGCCACCAACCCCCAAGGCGCTGTCCTTCACTCCGACGAAGGGCAGGTGGTTCTCGGGGAAGCTACCGCAGTTGACATGCAGCATCCCCGCATCGCAACGGGACAGGAACTCATCGACAGTTGCACAGTTCTCGGAATAGAGGCACGCACTCAAGCCATATGCAACGTCATTGGCAACCTCAAGGCCTTCCTCGATGTTGCTATAAGAAATCACAGCAATCACCGGACCGAACACCTCCTCACGTGCGACTTCCATCTCGCGGGTAACACCGCCAAGTACCGTCGGCGCGTAGTAGAAACCACCACCCTTACTGGCGACATGCTCACCGCCAGCCACGACCTTCGCCCCTTCTCCCTGCGCTCGCTCCACGAAGGTAGCAACGCTATCCAATTGTGCTTTGCTAATAAGAGGACCAATACCTCCGCCATCCTTGTTGTCAGGCTCAGGTCTCTTCTGTACAGCCTGCGACGCCAACAGCTCGACCATAGACTCCACCAGGGACTCGTGCACCAGAACGCGACTGATGGCGGTGCAACGCTGACCGGATACGGCAAATGCTGCCGTTGCGACTTGCTCGGCGACAAGAGCGAGATCATGTGAATCGTGGACAATGACCGGATTCTTCCCTCCCAACTCGAGACTTACCTCAGCAAGGTGCGAGACGGCCATTTGCGCAACTTTCTTTCCCACAGATGTTGACCCGGTAAAGCTGACAGCAGCAACACCATCGTGCCCCACCAGGGTACTGGCTAAAGCGCCGTTACCGACTACCGTCCTGACCAGCCCCTTGGGAAAGAAGGCATCAGCGATCTCCTGAAACTTGACCAAGGCTCCGGGCGCCAGGGACGCAGGCTTGAGAATGATGGCATTGCCATAAAGCAATGCCGGTATCGCCTTCCTCATGGGTGTACTAAAAGGAAAGTTCCAGGGATTGATACCTACCACAACGCCCCTTGGGCGTCGAACCGTGTATGTCAGCGTGCCAGGAACCTGTGAGGGCAGCACCTCCCCCGATGGGTTGGAGGCACGCGCTATCATGGCCCGCCCTTCTCCAAGAGCCTTGGCAACCTCACCATGGCTCTCTGCCAACACCTTGCCGGTCTCCATCGTCATGACACTAGCTATCTGGTCCTTCTCTCCCTCCAGGGCATCGAGGAACTCTCCAATAATAGCGCCCCGCCTAGGTTGAGGAATTTCGGCCCATTCGGACTGGGCGGATTGTGCAGACTGAATGATGACATCCAACTCGCTTTCTTCAGTGATCACGTAGCTTGCCACCAGCTCATCAGGAGCTGCAGGGTTGTAAGTATCTAATTTGTTTACATTGTTCATCAGAGCCACCTCATGCATCAGTATTGAAGAATTATTTGAAACACCATTGCCACTTGAATGTGGCTATTCAGTCAGATTCCCTACACCGCGCCACCGGCAAGCTGGCAGACATGCTCATCTCTGCCCCCCACCAAGTTCTTGAAAAGGAAATAAAAAGCCTCTATCTTGTAGAGACGACTACAAAGGTTGACACCATGACCGCGAAGCTCTCGATCAATCACCAGATCTCCAGAAAGAAGGGGCAACCCCTTTACATGCAGGTAGTGGATGTTATTCGAAGCCACTTGACAGAAGGCGTGTGGAAGCCTGGCGACGAGCTCCCTTCTTTTGACAAGCTTGCGAGTGAACTTGGTGTTTCCCGCATCACGATTCGAGACGCCATCAGCATTCTTTCCGATGAAGGCCTTCTTGTCTCGACGCGTGGACGTGGAACCATCGTCACGGAAAAAAGTCGTGGGCACCGCCGCTTTCGTCTTGAGACGACCTTCGAGGAACTGGTCAGCACATTGCGTACGGACCATCCCGACCTGACCACACTCGAATTGAGCCGTGGCCCGCTTCCTTCGGGGTTTCGTGGATCCCCTGTCGGCGAATATCAGTCCATCAAGCGCATACATGTTCGCGATGATCTGCGCTACTGCGTTATCAAGATTCATATCGCGACGTCGCTCTATGACCAGGAGAAGGATCTTTTTCTGTCATCTCTCGCTCTTCCGATTTTTGCAGAAAAATTCGCAGATCACGTTCATCGTATGACGCAAAAAATGAAATTCGGAAAGTGTGACGTCACTACCAGCCAACTACTTGGCTACCCTGCAGGGGACCCGGTAGCGTTTGCATGGCGATCACTGACTAATGACAAGGACGAAATCATCTACGCAGCAGAAATCACCTACAGGGCGGATATTGTCGAAATCGATCTCGACCTCTTCTCTAGATAGAGAACTTCTAGATAGAGAACTTCTAGACAATAAAATTCTGGATAGAGTTCTTATAGATAGAGGCTTTATAGATAGAGGCTTTATAGATCAAGCCATTTCCACAAGGCTATCCGCCCCTGCAACTACAACCGTATTCGACAGTCGCTACGTTCCAAAACCTCCTGGTTGACCAACCTCTCTGGTACCTTTCCACTTTCGATTGTCTCGATATCCTCGCAGATCATCAGCCCAGCCTTCTCAATAGCTTGAACCGTATCAGCTCCACTATGCGGTGTAAAAACAGCCCCTGGGGATGAGAATATCGGATGCTCGGTATCAGGCGGCTCAACGATGTAGGTGTCTATTGCTACCCCACCGATGCTTCCTGAGGCCAGTGCTTCCGCGGCTGCATCTAGATCAATCACGTCACCCCTGGCCAGGTTGATCAAACAAGCACCTTGGCGCATCATGGCGATTCTCTCTGCATTGACGAGCGCCGTGTTGCCTTCCCCGCCAAACACGTGCAGCGAAATGACATCCGATGACGCCATTACCTCCTCAAGTGTCCCAAGTTGTATCCCGTGACGCTCGATAAACGAGTGGTCTGGATACTTGTCGGTTGCCATCACCTTCATCCCCAGCGCCATAGCCTTGCCAGCAACAAGCTTTCCAATGTGGCCAAGACCTACGATGCCCAGCGTTTTTCCGGCGACCTCATTGCCTACCTGACGATTCCACCGCCCCCCAACGACGTCCTGATGCGCCTGGGGGATGTGGCGCAACATCGAGAACATCAAGCCTATCGCCAGCTCGGCCACTGCATTACCGTTGGAACGCGGGGTATTCAAAACGGCGATACCGTTTCGTGTACAGGCATCGACATCGACATTTTCATATCCGACACCAAACCGAAGGATTGCTTTCAACTCCGGCATCGCTGACAACAAGCTTTCGTCTACTCTGTGAAGCCCTGCAACGAGATATTGTGCGCTTGCCACCTGTGTGGGATCCGTTTCGCACTGCGACACGAAATCGCCAAACGACTGGAAGCTCCAGCCAGCGTTGGAAATCGCCTCCATCACAGGAGGCGACGTGGAAAACTTTGGAGAGCTTGAAACAATGCGTGCCATATATTTCTCCTCGCTGTAGTGCTCGGCTCTCAGCTGACGTAGGACGAGGCAACTTGGCGTGAATTCCGGATCAACACATTCACATCACTGGCGACAGAAACGAAGTCGAAATCGGCTTCGATAAATGCCTTCGCCTGTTCCGGAGTCGTGGCTAACGTCCCGGCAAACTTCTCTGTCCTGCGTACAACGCTCAAGGCGTCAATAATCTTGTCGGTCACTTCCTTGCTCCCTGCTTGCCCAGGCATTCCCATACTGGCCGACAGGTCGCCTGGACCAAAGAACACCGCGTCGACACCATCGACAGCAAGGATTTCGGGAAGGTTGTCCAATGCCTCCAGCGTCTCCACCTGCACGATAAGAAACAGGCTACCGGAAGCATTGGCGACGTAGTCACCGATAGCACCGTAGCGGCTGGCACGGTGAATTGCGGCCATACCCCGCACTCCACGCGGCGGATAATGCATCTGCTCGACTGCCTGCTTTGCTTCCTCTGCGTTCTGCACAAAGGGCAGCATCAGCGTCGAAGCGCCAGCATCGAGGTATCGCTTGATCAGCAGCGGGTCGTTCCAGACGAGGCGGACCATAGGTACCGTCGGTGTGCCATCCAGTATCCGGAGATGGTGGATGACATCCTGAAGTTCGACAGGCGCGTGCTCGGTATCAATATTCATCCAGTCAAACCCACACCAGGCGAGACCTTCCGTCGCATCAAAGCTATTGAGTACACTCCACATGCCAACGGCGGGTCTATCACGAGTCACCAGCAATTGCCTGAAAGCATTGATCATGGTCATTTTATATTCTCCTAATTTTTTCACTTTCCGTAACATTAAACAGAATCTTCAGTCGTTATTTCTGTTTCTTGTAATCCAGTGCCTTTCTTGTCTCACGAAACGCCGATACCAGAACGATGGATGCGGCAAGAAGGAGCAAGATCATTGCCAAGGGGTACTCGAGAGACATAAAGGACAAGAAATTATTATCTGTAATAATCAACCCTTGCCTGAGGCTCTCTTCAAATATGGGGCCCAGTACGAGACCAATTACGATTGGTGCGATAGGCACCTTGAGGAAGCGAAGAGCAACACCGACAATCCCGAAGAAGATCCCGACGCCAACATCAAACATTCGTCCCGAAGCACCATAGGAACCCACCACCGAAAGCACCAGTACAGCCGTCATCAACAAGGGTTCGGGTACGCGAAGCGTCCGAGTAAGAATGGGAGCCATCACCAGGGCGGCGACAAACATCAAGATGTTGCAAACTATCAGTGCGACAAAGGTAGAGTTCATCAGTCCTGGGTTTTCCGAGAACAACCTTACTCCTGGTTGAATACCTTGGATAATCAGGGCAGACATCATGAGTGCAGTGACCGGATCTCCCGGTATCCCAAGCGCCAAGGTAGGCACGAGCGCCCCCCCGGTCACCCCATTGTTGGATGCTTCGGCCGCAATAATGCCTTCGGGTTCTCCTGTCCCCAACTTGTCCCGATAACGTCCGCTGCGCTTTGCCTCCGCGTAGGAGATAAAACTTGCTGTAGCGGCTCCCGTACCCGGCAGAATACCGACGAAGGTACCAATAAGACAGCTTCTCAATACTGTCTTCCAGCGCAGCAGGATCTCTTTGAGTTTCGGAATTTTCATCCCGACACGAACACCGCTTTCGCCGGCTGACACCGCCTTTGTTCCCAAGCGATAAAACACTTCACCAAAGGCAAAGAGCCCTACAATGACGGGCAGCAGAGGAAAACCATTCGACATGGCGAAAACATCGAAGGTAAAGCGTGCCTGACCTGTCATCTGGTCGATCCCAACCGTCGACAGAAAAAGACCAAACACTCCAGCCAATAACCCCTTTATCAGACTACCTTGCGCTACTCCAATAATACATGTCAGAGCTACAGTGATCAGGGCGAAGGTTTCTATCGCACCGAATCCAAGCGCAAACTGAGCCAATCTTGGTGCAGCAAAGATCAGCACCACAGTGGAGAAGAGCCCACCAATCAAGGACGCAGTAGCGGCCCATCCAAGTGCTGCGTCTGCGTGACCCGCCCGGGTCATCGGATAGCCATCGAGGCAAGTCGCTGCAGACTGGGGCGTCCCAGGAGTATTGATCAATATTGCAGAAATTGACCCTCCGAACACGGAGGAGCAATAGACCGCGATGACCAGCGAGATGGCTGCCACCTGACCCATGGCGAAGGTAAAAGGCAGTGCAATGGTAATAGCGAGGATAGAGCCCAACCCCGGCAGTGCACCGACAATGATGCCGAAGATAGTCCCCAACGCCATTGCCAGGATAACGTCAGGCTGCAGTACTGCCCATATGGATGACACTAACATTTCCATTAGACCATTCCTCCTAAAACCCAACGCTTAACATTGAGGACGGCAGGAAAATATCCAACCAGTGAGTAAAGGCGTACCAGACAACCAACGGAAAAATCGCCCCTACAGCAGCAACTACTTTCAGATTTCTATATCCCACGACACAGGGAAGTAAAAGACTAAAAATGATGGCTGAGACAAGAAATCCCAGCACAGGAATCACTGCTACGAATATCGACACACCGGCCACCACACTCCACAGCCGTTTGTGATTTACCTGCTCTGCCTCCTCATTCACGAGGAACCATGCTCTCACCAAAATCAGAAGAGAGAGCGACAGCCAGATAACAAGCAATGCCTTTGGAAATAGAACAGGACCGACGCCATAGTCAAACAGTGGATTTTTGTTGGCTTCCATTGCGCCAACTTCGTTGAGAAGTATTGCTCCTGTTATTAGACCTGTTGCGCCCAGCAGCATGTCTCTCGAGCCAGCATTCATTAGATCACCTCGTTCCAGGTAACGACCTTGTCCGCTATCTAAAATCACCGGAATAGGTGCTGGTCATGCAAGGGCTGTAAGATTCCTATTGCCCTACCGACATGCCAGCACTACTGAGCAGCTCAAGATTTGCTGCGGCATCGTTCTCATAGACTTCCTGAAATGCTTCGCCAGCCAGGAAGGCGGGGGTGATCTTTTGATTATCGAGCGCAGTCATCACTGACTCATCCTGAAGAGCCACACCTACACTCTCAGCGAACTTGGTGACGTATTCTTCCGGTACACCTTGAGGCGCCACGAAACCCAACCAGTTCTCCAGCACGACGTCATAGCCCAGCTCTTTCATGGTCGGAACGTCGGGGTAGCCGTCGCAGCGCTCTTGGCCCCAGCAGGACAGTACCTTGAGGTCAAACTGTTCGGCGACGTAGCTCATTTCCGTGGTGCCATCCAGCTCCCCGCCCATGATCGCCTTGGTGACCTCTCCAGACGCCTTGTAGGGGATATGCTTGATGTCCAGTCCCACCATGTGGCTCAGGGCAACGACGGCCAGGTGAGGCATGGTCCCGATCCCTGTCGATGCCAGACGCAGGTTGCCCGGATTCTCCTGGGCGTAGGTCACCAGCTCCTCAAAGGAATTGAACTCGGAATCTTGACCCACGACGGTTGCATAGGTCGTCACGCTAACCTCCGCAACGGGGAGGAAGTCATCGGACTGATACGGTAGCGGACGAAGCAGAGGCTGAATGGTGACGGGCCCCTTGGGAGTGAAGAACATGGTGTAGCCATCGGCATCCGCCTGCATTGCCTCGGCTGCGGCTATGGTGCCTGCGGCGCCAGTGACATTGCGGATCACGATTTCGGCACCCAATTCGCGCTCTAGCGCGGGCTCCAGTGTCCTCACCACCAGGTCCGTGGTTCCTCCAGCGTTGAACGGGACCAGTACAGTGATGGGTCGATCAGGATAGTCGGCGAGCGCCAGACCACTGGTCGCTGCCATGGTTAGACCCGCGATGACGCTGACTACTCGGTGTGCTGTTGTCATTGTCTCACCCTCATTTGAGCGTTGGCCGGTATCCGGCGTTGTCGATGGAAGAACTCTGGTAGGTGCATGGCGCCCGGGGCCAGAGGAACATCCGGTAGACCGCCCCTGTTCATGCGACGGCCATGGGCCGCCCGACCGAACCGTGGCCAGAACAACCTCCGAGGGCTCCTTGCCATCGTCGATGCGGCGGACAAAACAACTATAGTCATATTTTTATGTTTTTAGGCGTAGACCTTCGTCTTAAGCGGGTCATCCCCATGGTCGGCTCGTGACCACAGCGACTTCGCCAGCACACGCAAAGGCACCGTCCAGCGCGTCCGAGACCCTCAAGGCCTTTGCTGGCGGCCGCTTTGGTAGAACCCTGCGAAGACCGCTGCCCCAGCGAAACAGGCGGCGAACGCGATCTCGTGCCTGGATTCCCGCCCCCGCCCCCAGCCAAAAAAATGCCACCTTGTGTATCAAGGTGGCGTTTGCTGCTGGAGGTTCTCGAGTCCCAGCGACGATGGCCAGGTAAGCGAGTGACAGTGCCGGTCATGGCGGAGAGGTAGGTGACGTCGGCGCTCCCAGCCAGCGGGTGAGCATCCTCGGTGCCCTACTTTAGTCTCCCAAGGTCTCTATCTCGTCAGCCGCTCTGTTCAACCTTGCTGCACTCACCCTCTCCGGCTCTTATTCTTCCTGACGCTTTCCTTCGACAGGTTTGAGCGGGCTGTAGTCCTTGCGCGTGGCCAGGAACTCGGGGCGAGGCTTGTTGCCGCAGTAGGGATCGTGGAGGGTATTCTCGACACTGTTATAGACGAAGAACAGATTGCTCCTCGGCCAGCAGGACATATTGATATTGGAGCCGTGCAGCGTATTGCACTCGAACATCACCAATGAGCCAGAATCGCCTTTCGGCGCCTCTATATCGTTCTCCAGCATCAGTTTCTTCAGGCTGGCGGCATCAGGAACACCGATGTCCTGGCTCTTCAATGACTCCTTGTAGTTGTCCTCCGGGGTGCGCCCGACACAAGGAACGAACTGCTTGTGGGACCCTGGTATCAGCATCAAGGGGCCATTGAATTCACCGTTATCCGTCAGGATGATCGAGCAGCTCAGTGACCGCATCCGAGGCATGCCGTCTTCGCTATGCCAGGTCTCGAAGTCCGAGTGCCAGTCAAACCCCTTTCCCTTGAAGCCGGGCTTGTAGTTGATACGAGACTGATGAATGTAGACGTCGCTACCGAGTATCTGCTGCACCATGGCCAATAGCCTCGGGTCCCGTGTCAGACGGCTGAAACGATCCGAGACCTGATGTATGCCGAAGATTGACCGGATCTCCTGTTTTCCGGGCTCCAGCACCGTCCCTTCGGACAATTTGAGGTCTTCGTCCTCTTCGTACTCCCGCAATTCCTGGATAAAGGCATCCATCTCTTCCTTGTCGAAGAAGTTCTCGAAAGAGAGAAAGCCTTTTCTATCAAACTCATCAAGCTCTTCTTCGCTGAGGGGGCCATTCGCTCGCTGCTGTTCATCGCAATGAACGACCGGGTCGATGCGCTCGAACATGCCCAGCTTGCGCTCCAGGCGTGTCGGAAAAAGATCCTGTGTATCTCGCATGGTGGCTTGCTCCCTTGTCATGGCAGAATCGCTGAACGAAAGACGAAGACGCTATGCCTGGCCGAGTCACCAATGAACCGTCGCGGACAAGACTCGATGGGCGCTTTATGTCAAAGCTGTTGCAATAGCGTCTGAACAACGTCAATTCGAAAGTCATCAAGGTAATCCTTTACGTCGCCATCAGACGCTGCCAGAGCAGGACGCTGTTTCGTACTTATTATTGAAAAGAGTTGTAACGCCGTGTGACTTCACTTCTTCACATTACTTCGAATCTCGACGGTCAGATTCGGCGGCGGCCAAGGTAGCACCGCTATGCCCAGGCAAAAGCGCAAAAACCTCCAGCGAAAGGATACCTCCACGAAAGAACACAGGCCGACACACTCCCTGGCGAACGTCGCTCTTCCTTCCATGTGATTTCGCCCACTCGCCTCTGGATACGTTTCGGTATTCAGGCAACTGGCGTTGAAGACGTTCATGGCAAGTGATTATGCTGGGACTGATCCGGGTCGAACCTGGCGGAGTCTGGCTTTTCGTCGTTGGATCTGTAGAGCCTGCCAGGCAGCAAACTATTTACGCCGGTACGACAATCTTCTTTCCCTTCAAGGAGGTAACCATGCCAGCGAAATCGAAAGCCCAGCAGATGGCGGCAGGAGCGGCCCTCGCTGCCAAGCGCGGAGAACAGAAGGTGAGCGAACTCGACGGTGCCGCCCGGTCGATGTACGACTCGATGAGCGAAGACGAACTGGAAAAGATGGCGTCGACCGAGCGTACCGGCAAGCCCAGGCACGATTCGCAGTCCTAGCCAGAGAACAGCGTCGGATCAAGGCTCCCGTCGATCCTTAAGCGTAGATTAAGGTTTTGCGCCCCATACTGCCTGAGAGACAGTTGGGTAGATCGACGGAGAAGACGCCATGCGGGCACTACTGGTGGAGGATGACCCTCTGTTGGGGGACGGTATCAAGGTCGCACTTGAACGAGAGGGCTATGCAGTCGACTGGTTCACCTGCGGCAAGCCGGCCCTCGAGGCGCTGACCCTGGAGGCGTTCTCGGTGGTGATCCTCGACCTTGGCCTGCCCGACTGCGATGGACTGGAAATCCTGAGACGCCTGCGCCAGCAAACTGCCCTGCCGGTCCTGATCCTGACCGCCCGTGACGCCGTGGAAGAACGTATCCAGGGCTTGGACGCCGGGGCAGACGACTATGTACTGAAGCCCTTCGACCTCCAGGAACTGCTGGCGCGCCTGCGCGTGGTGATTCGACGAGCGGCCGGTCGCGCCATTTCCACCATCGACGTCGGCACACTGTGCATCGATGAGGCTCGCCATTGTGTCGACTGGAAGGGACGCGGTATCGCCCTGAGTCGTCGCGAGTTCGCCCTACTGATCGAGCTCGCCCGTCATCCCGGCCAGGTACTGTCGCGTCCCCGCCTGGAGAGCCTGCTCTACGGCTGGGGCGAAGAACTCGAGTCCAACGCGCTGGAAGTTCACGTGCATCATCTTCGCAAGAAGCTGCACAAGGAGATGATCACCACGGTGCGCGGCATCGGCTATCGCCTCAATACCGACTTCCTGGCCATCACCCCGTGATGTCGATCCATCGCTATCTTTTCCGCACCCTGGCCCTTTCCCTTGCCATGGTGGCGCTATTGTCGGTGGTGGCCGCCTGGCTGATCTCGCAAAACGAGCTGGAGGAGATCCTCGATGCCCAGCTCGCCTTCACCGGCAGGGGGCTGATGAGCATGCTCCCCGAGGCACCCGAGGCAGACGACTATCAACGTCTGGCCCGATGGATGGACCAGCGCAAGGCCAGCGCCCACCTGTACACCGACAGCGGCACGTCCGATGACCTGCCGGTGGCCCCCGGCCAGACCTATCACCACGAAGAGCGCAAGATGGGCTTCGGACTGTGGACCGAGACCGGCCAGCCGGTGGTGATTGGCCCTGGATGGCAAGACGTCGATCGACAGCCCCAGATGCCGCCACCTGGTGAGCAGGGTTTCGAGTGGCGATCGCTGGGAGAGTCTCGCTGGCGAGTCTTTGCCCTGCATGACCCGAGTCGTGGTCTGTGGCTACAGATCGGTATCGAGCGGGACTTCTTTCTCGACATCATCGAGCGCATCGCGCTCAATCACCTCTGGCCCATGCTACTGCTGATGCCGCTGAGCCTGTTGCTGGTGCTGCGTCATATTCGGCGCGGCCTGCGCCCCATCGAGCGACTATCGCAGCAGGTGGAGCATCGCGACTCCGCCGACCTCAGCCGCATAGAACTGGACGTACCGACGGAACTGGCTGGCCTCAGAGGGTCGCTCAATGACTTTATCGGGCGACTCAAGGCGACCCTGGAAAAGGAGAGACGTTTTACCGCCGATGCCGCCCACGAGCTGCGCACTCCGCTGGCGGCCCTCAAGATCCACCTGGACAACGCCCTGGCGGGCGAAGGCGACGCCCTGCCCAAGGCTCGTCAGGGTGTCGAACGACTCCAGCGCGTGGTAGAGCAGCTACTGGTACTCGCACGGGTCGATCGACACACCGCCGCTGCACCGGAAAGCGTAGACCTGCGCTCCCTGCTGCTGGACCTCGCGGCCGAGCTCTGGCCGCTGGCCGACGCCCGTGGCCAGCAACTCCGCCTGGAAGACGTCGACCCGACCACGGTCAAGGGCAATGCCACGGAGCTCGGCATCATGATCCGCAATCTGCTGGACAACGCGCTGCGCTACACACCCGACGGTGGCACCATCGAAGCCATCCTCCAGGCAGAGCCCCAGGGTGTTCGCCTAAGCATCCTCGATAGCGGCCCCGGCATTCCCGATACGCACATGGAGCGTGTCGCCGAGCGCTTCCACCGCGCCAGCGACGCCACCATCACCGGTAGCGGTCTGGGCCTTTCCATCGTGCTTGCACTGGCTCATCAGCAAGAGGTCGAAGTCAGCCTGAACAACCGTGAGTCTGGAGGGTTGAACGCCACGCTCCGCTGGCGTCAGCACGCCAGCGCCGCGAGGTGAAACGCTGTCACTGACCGTCGCCGGCCCACCCGGAGGAAAACGTCACAGCTGTCCGCCCATTTGCTCCAAAGCTCATTGTGAAGGGGCACGGAAATACCAGAATGCTTGCCTGATGTAACAGGGGGTCACGTAAAGCTTTGCCCGAATCGGCAACCAAGGTCGACTCGACTAAAGACAACGGCACTTTATCAGCGCTGTCTCAGTGCCTGACAACGCCTGCCTACTATGATTTTCTTCTCTGAGGCGGGCGCCGGTATTTACACTTTTTTCACCGCCAGGACAACAATATAGCGCCCCGTATCACGCAAGCATTGACCGACAATTCTATACTCAAACGCGGATCCGTCACGTTCGCATGAAGACTATCCCGCCCGGCAGGTGCCTTTGCTCTACGCGCCAGGTCATGCTAATCAATGAAGAGGTTGTCTTAAGGCCTTACTACAAGGGACCCACCCCGACCCATGCCGCCCATCTTTATTACCTACCCGCAGGTCGCCCAGGCCATACAGGGAGTACACACGCCCTGGCTCGTCGTCCTGTCGTGTCTGGTGGCACTGGTATCGGTGTATTCGGCCATGGCCGTCGGCGAACGCGTTCACTCTGCGCGATGGCAACATCGACGCAGGGCCTGGTGGCTGGCCGGTGGCACCATGATGGGGCTAGGCATCTGGAGCATGCACTTCACCGGCATGCTCGCCTATCGTCTGCCCTTTCCCGCCCATCATGGTCTGTGGCTGACCCTGGCTTCTTTGCTGCCGGCGGTGGTCGCCGGCCTGATCGCCGTGGCGGCGATGGCTCGCAGGGGACTGTCCACCACGCGCAAGATCATCGCGGGATGCCTGCTGGGGCTGGGTATCGCCACCATGCACTACACCGGCATGGCAGCCATGGAAGCGCCTGCCAGCATGCGCTTCGCTCCCATTCCCTTGCTGCTGTCACTGGTGATCTCGCTGCCCTTTGGTATCGCCAGCATCTACAGCTTCCATGCGTCCAGAGATTTGCCCCGCGTGCAGGGCATTCGCCTGGGCAGCCTTCTGGCCGCGGTGTTTGCCGCCCTGGCCATCTGCAGCATGCACTATTCGGCCATGATGGCGGTGTACTTTCTGCCGGACCCAGGCTGGCAGGCGACAACACCAATGGCCCATCACGGCTCGCTACTGGCCACCGCCGTCGCCGTGCTGTCATTTCTGTTTGCAGTGGCCACCCTGGTCACGGTGCTTGTCGACAGGCGGCTACAGGACAGTGCCATGCGCATGCAGGTCTCGCGCCGCCAGTTGGTGGATGTCATCGAATCGATGCACGATGGCGTCGTACTGCTGGATCAGCGTGCCCGCATGATCATGTGCAACCACGCCTTCGAGACCCTGACAGGTGTGCCCCACACCGACCTCCAGGGCCACTCGATGCTCAAGCTCAACACCCTGCTGCGGCTCGATCAGCATCGCAGCCAGGTACTGCGCTCGCTGCGAGAAAATGGCGCCTGGATCGGCGATGTCGAGGTCCGACACCGCCAAGGTCGCCGCTTCCCTGCGCGCCTGAGCATCAATCGTGTACGCGCCGATGAAGACGGTAGCGGGCATTTTGTCGCCACCCTCAGCGATACCTCCGCCCACCATGACGCCCAGCAGCATATCCGTTACCAGGCCTATCACGACGGTCTGACCACCTTGCCCAATCGCAGTTCGCTGCAGGAACGCATCCACGCCCTGCAACTGGCCAGCGACATCAGTGGCCGGCACATCATGTTGCTGCTGGTGGATATCGACAACTTCAAGGGCATCAATGATGCCCTCGGTCAGGCCACCGGAGATCGCCTGCTCAAGGCGCTGGCGGCCCGTCTCAGGCCCTGGGCCAGGCAAGCCAACGATCTGGCCCGGCTGAGCAGCAATGAATTTGCGCTGCTCTACGACGGTCTCTCGGTCTCCCCTGAGAATGCCATGGGGCAGGCCAGGGAAAAGGCACGCAGCGTACTGGAATCCTTGAACGGCGACTATTCGCTGGCCGGCGAGCGCCACAGCTGCCGCGTCAGCGGCGGCTACCTGTTGTTTCGTGGCGGTGACCTCGGCGTCAGCGAACTGCTCAAGCGCGCTGGCCTGGCCCTGCTCGAGAGCAAGAGCGAGGCCGCCCAGCGTCCTTGCGCCTTTGAAGCCAGCATGGTCGAGCGCCTGAATGCTCGACTCAGGCTCGAGCGACAGCTCAAGGACGCGGTGGTCGGCGAGCAATTGCGCCAGTACCTGCAGCCTCAGGTCGATCACCAGGGCTCGATTACCGGCGCAGAAGTACTGCTGCGCTGGGAGCATCCGGAGCTGGGGCTGGTCTCGCCGAGTGCCTTCATCAGCCTGGCCGAGGACACCGGCCAGATCGTCGAACTGGGCAACTGGGTGCTGCGCAAGACCTGTGAGCTGCTGGCAGACTGGCAGCACGATCCCCACAGAAGCGCCTGGACCCTGTCGGTCAACGTCAGCGCCCGGGAATTCCAGCGCGCCGACTTCGTCACCGGCGTGGAGAGGGCCCTGACGGATACCGGGGCGCCTGCGAGCCAGCTGACCCTGGAGCTCACCGAGTCCTTGATGCTGGGTGAGGCCTATCCGGTCATCGATACCCTGACCCACCTGCGCACCCTCGGGGTGCGCTTCGCCATCGATGACTTCGGTACCGGCTACTCCTCTCTGGCCTACCTCAAGCGCCTCCCGCTGGACAGCCTGAAGATCGATGTGGCCTTCGTCCGCGATCTGACCGATGACCCCACTGCGGCCCCCATCGCCCAGACCATCATCGCCCTCGCCCAGACCCTGCAACTCGGTGTCATCGCCGAGGGTGTCGAAACCGTGGAGCAGCAAAAGCGGCTGCTGGAGCTGGGCTGTCGTTCATTCCAGGGTTATCTGTACTCGAAGCCCCTTCCCCTCCATCAATTCCTGGCCCTGTCGTCGCGCCGCCGACTGCCGGTAGGTGGATCGGCGATGCCACTGCTTCAGGGCTGACGATTTCCCTGACATGGGCATATACGAGAATGTCTCGACACGGGTACGCCTCTTCCCGCGGAACGCCTCTACGTGAGGTATCACCTTTGCTGAACTTGCATTACCGCCACCGATTGGCAAGATGGACACCCTGACCCGAGGCGACTCCATCCCCCATGAACGACCCCCTCAACCACGACGAACGCGCATCGCTGATTTCCCCGGAAAGTCACGTCGAGGGGTTTCGCAAGGCACGAGACGCCCGCCGCACCGAACTGATCGAAGACTACGTCGAGCTGATCTCGGATCTGATCACCGACGGCGGTGAAGCGCGCCAGACCGATATCGCCCGCCGCCTGGGCGTCGCCCAGCCCACCGTCGCCAAGATGCTCAAGCGTCTCGATGACGAGGGTCTGATCATCAAGCGCCCCTATCGCGGCATCTTCCTGACCGACAAGGGCAAGGCCCTGGCCGATGCCAGCCGCGAACGACACCAGATCGTCGAAGCCTTCCTGATCAAGCTGGGCATCAATCCCGAAACCGCGCGGGTCGACGCCGAAGGCATCGAGCACCATGTCAGCGCCGAGACCCTGGCCGCCTTCGAGCGCTTTCTGAAAGGCTGACGCCATCGCCGGAGCCCATCCCATCTGGCTTCGTGCCACGCTCTGCCAACCCTATGCCAGCCCTCTGCCAGCCCCGGGCCGCCTCCAGGCGACAGGGCCTGTAGGTGCGCTCCATCGCGCGAATAGCCTGACTCGATCACCTCGATTAGCGCTCTACGCTTGACGCGAGGGGCCTTAGGCGCCAAAACTTAGCCACGTCTATAAATGATAGCCAAATAGCACTTCGGTGCTGCTTGCGCGTCGTTCTTGCCCCGAGGAGCCCTGTTCATGCGTCGTTCAGCCCCGGCTTCGGCCCTGCTGACCCTGGCCTCGCTGGCCGCTCTGACCACCCCCCAGGTTCACGCCCAATCCGACGCTGCGAAGACGCAGGCGCCGCTGGATGTGGTCGTCACCGTCGGCATGCTCGGCGATCTGGTCGAGCAGGTGGGCGGCGACTGCGTCGCGGTCAACACCATGATGGGGCCGGGGATCGATCCCCACCTGTACCAGGCCAGCGCCCGTGACGTGCACGATCTCGATCAGGCCGAGCTGATCCTTTACAGCGGCTTTTCACTGGAGGGCCAGCTCGGCAAGGTGTTCGATCGATTTTCCCGGATCAAGCCCACCGCTGCGGTAAGTGAGCAGGCCGTCGGCGACGACCAACTTATCCACACCCAGGACGCCTATGGCGTCGACCCCCACCTGTGGATGGATGCAGGACTCTGGGCCCGGAACGTTCCGGTCATCGCGGAACTGCTGGGAGAGCAGCGTCCGCACTGTGCCGAGGCCATGCAGCAGCGCGCCGAGGCCTACCAGGCGTCACTGGCCGAACTCGATGACTGGATTCAGGCCAGCATCGACAGCGTCCCCGCCGAGCAGCGCATCCTGGTGACCGCCCACGACGCCTTCGGCTACTACGGACGCGCCTACGGCATCGAGGTGGCCGGCATCCAGGGGCTATCCACCGCCACCGAGACCGGCGTGGCCGATATTCGCCGCATGGCCGAGCTGGTGGTCGAGCGTGGCGTTCCCGCCATGTTCGTCGAGAGCACCATCAATCCGCGCACCGTCCAGGCGGTGATCGACGCCGCCGCCGATCAGGACCACCGGGTCGAGATCGGCGGTCAGCTCTATTCCGACGCCATGGGCGCCAAGGGCACCCTGGAGGGCACCTACATCGGCATGCTCAAGAGCAACACCGAGCATATCGTCAGCGCCCTGGGCGGTCAGCCCGCCCCCTTGCCCGAGGCCCTCGCGGCGCAGATCGCCTCCGCCAGCCAGGACGCCGACCAGTGAACACCACCACCCCGCAGCGCTTGAACGCCACCGCGAGGTCGACAGGAGCCACACCATGAGCGAGCAGCTCCACGAACCCGACCTGGCCCTCCACGTGGAGGACCTGACGGTCAGCTACCATGGCAAGCCGGTGCTGTGGGACATCGATTTCGACGTACCGCCCGGTGTCATGGCCGCCATCGTCGGCCCCAACGGCGCCGGCAAGAGCACCTTGATCAAGAGCATCCTCGGCCTGGTGCCCAGCGTCGCCGGCCACGTCACCCTGCATGGACGCCCCTACCGCCAGGCGCGGCGGCGGGTCGGCTACGTGCCCCAGCGCTCCACGGTGGACTGGGATTTCCCCACCACCGCACAGGACGTGGTCGGCATGGGCCTCTACGGCCGGCTGGGCTGGCTCAGGCGGCCCGGCCGCCGCGAGCGACACGAGGCCATGCAGGCGCTGGAGATGGTCGGCATGGACGGCTTTGCCGATCGCCAGATCAGCCAGCTGTCCGGCGGCCAGCAGCAGCGGGTGTTCCTGGCCCGGGCGCTGGTTCAGAAGGCCGACGTCTACTTCCTCGATGAGCCCATGGCCGGTGTCGACGCCACCACCGAACGCGCCATCGTCGACATCCTGCGCAGGCTGCGGGACCAGGGCAAGACGGTGATCGTGGTCCACCACGACCTGCAGACGGTGCGCAGCTACTTCGACTGGATGCTGATGCTCAACGTGCGAGTGATCGCCCAGGGGCCGGTCAACGACGTCTATACCGCCGACAACCTGCGCCGCGCCTACGGCGGCCAGATCGCCCTGCTCGACGATGTCACCGGCGCCATTCCCGCCGAGCGCGAGCTCGCCGGCCAGCGCCCCGAGGCGCGCCCGCAGGAAAGTCGTGAAGAGGTGCCGAGATGAGCCTGAACGCCCTGCTCGGCGACTACACCCTGCAGAACGTGGTGATGGGCGCGGCGATGCTGGGTCTGGTCAGCGGCGTGCTCGGCTGTTTCGCGGTGCTGCGCAAGCAGAGCCTGCTCGGCGATACCCTGTCCCACGCGGCGCTACCCGGTGTCTGCCTGGGCTTCATCATCGCCGGGGGCCGCGAGATGGGCAGCATCCTTGCCGGCGCGCTGTTCACAGGCTCCTTGGCGGCGCTGGTGATGCTGCTGCTGACCCGCATGAGCCGGCTCAAGACCGACGCCGCCCTTGGCATCTCGCTCAGCGTGTTCTTCGCCATAGGGGTGGTGCTGTTGACCTATATCCAGGGCACCGGCAACGCATCCCAGGGGGGGCTCGACGCCTTCCTGTTCGGCCAGGCCGCCGCCACCCTGCGCAGCGACCTGTGGATCATGGCCGGCGTCAGCGGCGTGGCGCTGGTGCTGGTCGGCGGGCTGTGGAAGGAATTCAAGCTGGTGTCCTTCGACGCCGAATTCGCTGCCACCCAGGGCCTGCCGGTCACACTGCTCGAGGCCTTGATGACGGTGATGATCGCCCTGGCCGTGGTGGTCGGCCTGCAGATGGTCGGCGTGGTGCTGATGGCTGCCATGGTCATCGCCCCGGCGGTGGCAGCGCGTCAGTGGGCCAACAAACTGGAGTCCATGGTCATGCTGTCGGCGCTGTTCGGTATCGTCGGTGGTGTCACCGGCGCCTTGATCAGTGCCCTCGGCCCGGGGCTCGCCACCGGGCCGCTGATCATCCTGAGCCTGTCCAGCGTGGTGCTGGTATCGCTGCTGTTTGCGCCTCACCGGGGCTTTGTCTGGGAAATCCTCAAGCTTCAGCGTGATCGACGCCAGCTACGTCACCAGCGGGTGCTCACCACCCTCTACCAGCTCGCCAGCCACCACGCCGATCGCCACTATCGCTCCGAGAAACGCATGGTGGACGCCTACCTGGGCACCGACAGCCGGCGCGCGCTGGAGCGCTTGACCGCCCGTGGCCTGATCACCCAGCAGACGCCGCCGTCCCACGAACCCGGTGACCACAAGCGCTGGGTACTGACGCCGGAAGGCTGTCGCGAGGCCGAGCGCATTCTCGATGACCTGGGCCGGGGAGGCCGCGCATGATGGCATCGCTGTTCAACAATATTCCGCTGATGATCATGCTGGTCGGCGCCCTCGTCGGCATCGCCTCCAGCCTGGTCGGGACCTTTCTGGTACTGCGCGGCACCAGCATGCTGTCCGACGCCATCGGCCATTCCATCGTCTTCGGCATCGTGGTGGTGTGGTTGCTGACCCACCAGGCCAGCGGCCCGTTGCAGATCATCGGTGCGGCGCTCACCGGCATCTTCACGGTGTTTCTTACCGAGCTGCTGGTGTCGACCCAGAAGGTCAAGAAGGACGCCGCCATCGGTCTGGTGTTCCCGGTGCTGTTTTCCCTCGGGGTCCTGCTGATCAACCTCTACGCCAGCGACGTGCACATCGATGCCCACACCGTGCTGCTCGGCGAGATCGGCTTCGTGTGGCTCGACACCCTGCCTATCGGCGGTGCCGAGGTGCCCCGGGCGCTGGTCTCCATGGGCGCCATGACGGCGCTGAACCTGGCCTTCGTGGCGGCCTTCTACAAGGAGCTGAAGCTCGCCACCTTCGACAGCGCCCTGGCCAAGGCGCTGGGCTTCGCTCCTACCGCGCTGTTCTATGCGCTGCTGCTGTTGACCAGCGGCACCGCGGTGGCCGCCTTCGACGCTGTGGGCGCGGTGCTGTTCGTGGCCTTTGTCATCGTGCCGCCCTCGGCGGCCTACCTGCTCACCGACCGGCTGTGGAAGATCTTCGTCTACGCCTCGCTGATCGCCACCGCCTCCAGCGTCTCGGGCTACTACCTGGCGGTGGCCTGGGACGTCTCCATCGGCGGCATGATGGCGGTGATGACCGGCGTCTTCCTCGCCCTGGCCTTCCTCCTCGGCCCGCGCTACGGCGTCTTCGCTCAATGGCTCGAACGTCGCCGCCAGCGCGAGCTGAACGAGAGCCGTACCCTGATGGTGCACCTCTATCACCACGAGGACGGCCCGGAGAAGGCGGTAGAAAACGTCACCATGGCGCTGCGTGATCACCTGATGTGGGACCCCGCCCGTGCCGAGCGGGTGGTGGAGCGCTCGCGCCAGCGCCATCTGGTCGTCCAGGAGGGCGAGCGTCTGCACCTGACCCAGGCCGGACGCAACCTGGCCCGGGAGATACTCGAGCCCGGCGCCAAGGCCGAGACCGGGGCCTGAGCACCGCGCGGACCCGGATACGCCTCTGGCAGCGACATAAGCCCAGCTAGCGCAACAAAATGTATGGTCAGCCTGGCTTTTGCAACGTGGATCTACGACATTGACAAAGTGGGCTTGCGCCAATGTATTCGGGCTCTCGATGGGCACGCATCACTGGCGCCCGGCCCTCGATGAGAAGCCGCG
>NZ_PYVV01000019.1:0-88134 GCF_003056325.1 Halomonas sp. BN3-1
ACTTGGCTCAAGGTTCAAACGTCTCGTTTGACGAGTCGCTTGCCTTGATATTTCAGTGACAGTGTCACTGACTCATCGGCAAGCGCCCACATGAATTACCTGATCAAATTATTAAAGAGCGTGCTCTGGGCTCTATAGAGAGCTTAAAGAGCTGCTCTTGCGACACCTGGCCGGAAGAGCGTCTCGCTTTGCTGCGCCGCAGCCCGAATCTTTAACCCGAGCGCTTGTCACAGCGCCCTGCGAGGAAGGCGTATTCTACAGAATCGAAGCGTTTCGTCAAGGCTTTCTTTTTTCGCCGTGCAAGCGATGCCTGCAGGACCCAAGAGAAAGCGAAGCGAGCCTGACGCACATCCTGCGATGCCGTCCCGGCGACTCCGATCGAGTGGCGAACATTCTACCGATTTCTCGCTGCCCGTCAAGTGGAGAATTTCTCGAAGACTTGAAAAAGCCTTTTCAAAACAATCACTTTTACCACCCTTCACCGCCTGTGACGTTTGCTCGTCGCCGGCAGCGGATGCGTACTTTACGGATCGGGGCCGGCCTTGGCAAGCACTTCGTGTAAAAAAATTTCGACCAAAGGCTAAGCCTGCCCGGCGACGGATTTTGCAGGCCCATGGGTACGCCCGGGGACAGCGCTGCCCAAGCCGCCCTCCCCTCGTTGGTCTCTACAGCACCAGCAGATCGACAAAGCGATGGACCGGCGTCGCCGCCAGGCGCTCGGCGTCCTGATACAGCGCCATGATCTCGTCGCAACGTCCGGGGGCGAATCGGGTGGCCAGGTGGCGTCGACACTTGGCCTCGAGCACCGCCATGCCCTCTTCGCGACGACGGCGATGACCAATGGGATAGGCCACCTCCACCTTGTCGGTCGCACTACCATCGGTGAACACCACCCTGACCGCGTTGGCGATCGATCGCTTGTCCGGGTCCAGATAGTCCCGTGTATAGCCCTCGTCCTCGACGACCACCATCCTTTCCCGCAGCTCATCAATCTCCGGATGAGCCTGATGAAAGTCATCCTCGTAGTGCTCGGCCTGAAGCTCACCCAGCATCAGCGGTACCGCCACCATGTACTGCAGGCAGTGGTCTCGATCTGCCGGGTTGGCCAGCGCCCCTTCCTTGGAGATGATGCGTATTGCCGACTCATGGGTAGTCAGCTCGATGCGCTCGATCTCATCCAGCCGCCCCTTGACCTCGGGGTGCAGGGTGACCGCCGCCTCGCAGGCCGTCTGGGCATGAAACTCTGCGGGGAAGGAAAGCTTGAACAGGATGTTCTCCATCACGTAGCTGCCAAACGACTGAGGCAGACGTAGACGCCGGGTGTCCTCGGGCTTCAGCGAGAGATCACGATTGGAGTGACTGAAGGAGACATCACAGAAGCCCCACTGGGGAGCGCTCAGGACGCCGGGTATGCCCATTTCCCCGCGCATCGCGATGTCCACCAGACGCGCCGCCCGCGAGGTGGCGTCACCGGCGGCCCAGCTCTTGCGCGAACCGGCATTGGGAGCATGGCGGTAGGTGCGCAGGCTCTGACCGTCGACGAAGGCATGGGATAGCGCCGACAGCGTCTGCTCACGACTGGCGCCGCGCAGCCTGGCGATAGCGGCAGTGGACGCCACCTTGACCAGTAACACGTGGTCCAGTCCGACACGATTGAACGAGTTCTCCAGTGCCAGCACGCCCTGTATCTCGTGTGCCCGTATCATCGCATCGAGCACCTCGTGCATGACCAACGGGGCTTCGCCTCTGGCCACGCGGCACTGTGAGAGATGGTCGGCCACCGCCAGGATACCGCCCAGATTGTCCGACGGGTGCCCCCACTCCGCCGCGAGCCAGGTATCGTTGTAGTCCAGCCAGCGCACCATGGCTCCGATATCGAAGGCCGCCTTGATCGGGTCCAGTCGATAGGACGTGCCAGGCACCCGCGAGCCACATGGCACCTGGGTGCCTTCCACCAGCGGCCCCAGATGCTTGGTGCATTCTGGGAAGCGCAATGCCAGCAGGCCACAGCCCAAGGTATCCATCAGGCAGTGGCGTGCGGTATCGAAGGCCTCGTCACTATCGATGACGGCGTCCAGCGCATAGTCGGCGATGGCCTTGAGTTCGTCGTCGTAGTCGGGACGAACATTGGATTCGACGGTGCTCATGTCTGCCTCCTTCCAGTGAGCGCTATCGCCCGCTGCCGGCGTGCCTGAACCTGAGCCAGGGCCTGAGCCTGAGCCTGTATCAGGGCAGGGACAGGGGCCGGGAGTCCGAGGACCAGCGTGGGCGGATGGCGAGAGGTTCGAGA
Organism: Halomonas sp. BN3-1; assembly: GCF_003056325.1. Lineage (NCBI taxonomy): Bacteria > Pseudomonadati > Pseudomonadota > Gammaproteobacteria > Oceanospirillales > Halomonadaceae > Halomonas > Halomonas sp. BN3-1. Next base: position 2,291 of record NZ_PYVV01000019.1, read on the forward strand.
ATGGGGGGAGAACGACAGCGCCGCCTGGCGGCGGCGCTAATGCAAAAGGTCCGTTGTCAGTATCGTCGTGGTGCGCCACTGGCGCCAGTATCGACACAGGCGGGCTTCATCGGTCGAGAGCATTATGAATCGAGGACGTCCGCCGGCACCCTGATCTTGCCCTCCATCAGAATGCGGGCACTGCGGCTCATGGTCGCCTCCGTGGCGGTCCATTCCCCGTCCAGCTGTTCAGCTCGCGCCCCGACCCGCAGGGTACCGGAGGGATGACCGAAGACCACCGAACTGCGCCCCTCGTCGCCGCCGGCGGCCTGGCTGACCAGGGTCCCCGGCACCGCGGCAGCCACTCCGATGGCCACGGCCGCGGTGCCCATCATGGCGTGATGCAGCTTGCCCATGGACATGGCCCGCACCAGCAGATCGATATCGCCTTCGTCGATCTGCTTGCCGCTGGAGGCCCGGTAGCCACGAGGCGAGGCGACGAAGGCCAGCTTAGGCGTGTGCTGACGGTTCGCGGCCTCCTCGAGTCTCGAGATCAGGCCCATCTTCAGCGCGCCGTGGGCCCTTAACGTCTCGAGCCGATCGAGGGTGGCGGGGTCTGAATTGATATCGTCCTGAAGCTCGGTGCCGTCATAGCCAAGGTCGGCCGCGCTGACGAAGATGGTCGGAATACCGGCATTGATCAGGGTTGCCTGGATGCGACCTCCGGCCACCACCTCCTCGGGAACCTCGAGTTCGTCCACCACCTGGCCTGTCGGGAACATCCGCCCTTCGCCGTCGGCGGGATCCTTGAAGGCCAGGCCGATCTCGGCGGCGGGGAAGGCCACGCCGTCGAGCTCGAAGTCACCGCTTTCCTGCACCTGACCGTCCTGTATCGGCACTCGGGCGACGATGGTCTTTTCAATGTTGGCCTGCCAGATGCGTACCTCCACCTCGCCGTCGGCAGGAATTCGCTCAGGCGGGATCAGTCCGCTCTCGATGGCGAAGGGACCGACCGCCGAGGACAGGTTGCCGCAGTTACCGCTCCAGTCGACAAAGGCCTTGTCGATGGCCACCTGGCCGAACAGATAGTCGACATCGTGATCCGGCGACTCGCTGGCGCTGACGATGACCACCTTACTGGTGCTGGAGGTGGCGCCACCCATGCCGTCGGTGTGCTTGGCGTAGGGATCGGGGCTACCGACCAGACGCATCAGCAGGGCGTCGCGCACGGGGCCGGGCTCACGCGCGGCCTCGGGCAGGTCGTCCTTGCGCAGGAAGGTGCCCTTGCTGGTGCCGCCACGCATGTAGATGGCGGGAATGCGGAGCTGCGGAGCAAAAGCGGCCATCACGCCACCTCCGATTCGAGGAAGTCCTGGGCGAAACGCTGCAGCACGCCACCGGCTTCGTAGATCGACAGCTCCTCGAAGGTGTCGAGACGACAGGTCACCGGCACCTCGACGCTTTCTCCGTCACGCCGCTTGATCACCAGGGTCAGGCTGGCCCCCGGCTGGATGTCGCCGCGGACATCGAAGGTCTCGCTGCCGTCGATGCCGAGGGTCTTGCGTGTGGTCCCCTCCTCGAACTGCAGCGGCAGTACCCCCATGCCGATCAGGTTGGTGCGGTGGATGCGCTCGAAGCCCTCGGCCACGATGACCTCGACACCGGCCAGACGCACCCCCTTGGCGGCCCAGTCACGGGAGGAACCCTGACCATAGTCGGCCCCGGCGATCACGATCAGCGGCTGCTTGCGCGCCATGTAGGTCTCGATGGCCTCCCACATGCGCATGACCTCGCCCTCGGGCTCGAGGCGAGCCAGTGAGCCCTGCTTGACCTCACCGTCGACCACCGCCATTTCGTTGATCAGCTTGGGGTTGGCGAAGGTCGCCCGCTGGGCGGTCAGGTGATCACCTCGATGGGTGGCGTAGGAATTGAAGTCCTCCTCCGGCAGGCCCATCTTGGCCAGGTACTCCCCCGCCGCGCTGGTCGGCAGGATGGCATTGGACGGCGACAGGTGGTCGGTGGTGATGTTGTCCCCCAGCACCGCCAGGGCGCGCAGCCCGGTCAGCGAGCGCTCGGCGGCCAGCGCACCCTCCCAGTACGGCGGACGCCGGATATAGGTGCTCATCTCGCGCCAGTCGTACAGCGGGCTGATGTCCTTCGACCTGTCGAAGGTGGTGTCGAACATCGGGATGTAGACGTCGCGGAAGTGCTCCGGCTTGACGCTCTCGGCGATGATCGCATCGATCTCGTCATCCGCCGGCCACAGATCCTTCAGGGTGATCGGGTTGCCCTCGGCGTCTTCGCCCAGGGCGTCCTTCTCGATATCGAAGCGCACGCTGCCGGCGATGGCGTAGGCCACCACCAGCGGCGGAGAGGCCAGAAACGCCTGCTTGGCGTAGGGGTGGATACGCCCATCGAAGTTGCGGTTACCCGACAGCACGGCGGTGGCGTAGAGATCACGCTCGACCACCTCCTTCTGGATCACCGGATCGAGCGCACCACTCATGCCGTTGCAGGTGGTGCAGGCAAAGCCAACAATGCCGAAGCCTAGCTGCTCGAGCTCACCGAGCAGGTTCGACTCCTCCAGATACAGCTGCACCGCCTTGGACCCCGGCGCCAGCGAGGTCTTGACCCAGGGCTTGCGGGTCAGGCCCAGCTCGTTGGCGCGCTTGGCCAGAAGCCCCGCGGCGATGACGTTGCGCGGATTGGAGGTATTGGTACAGCTGGTGATGGCGGCGATGATCACCGCGCCATCGGGCATCTCGCCGTCCTTCTGCTCGTAAGGAGCGGCGATACCGCGACTGGCAAGCTCCCGCGTAGAGACCCGGTTGTGCGGACTCGAAGGCCCCGCCAGGGTGCGCTCCACCTTGGACAGGTCGAAGTGCAACACCCTTTCGTAGTCGGCGTTGACGAGGCTGTCGGCCCACAGGCCGGCGGCCTTGGCGTAGGTCTCCACCAGTTCGATCTGCTCCGGCTCGCGCCCGGTCAGCTTGAGGTAGTCGAGGGTCTGATCGTCGATGTAGAACATCGCGGCGGTGGCGCCATACTCCGGCGTCATGTTGGAGATGGTGGCACGATCACCCAGTGTCAGGTGCCCCGCGCCTTCACCGAAGAACTCGAGATAGCTCGACACCACCCGTTCGCTGCGCAGGTATTCGGTCAGCGCCAGCACGATATCGGTGGCGGTGATGCCAGGCTGGGGCTTGCCGCTGAGCTCCACCCCGACGATGTCAGGCAGTCGCATGTAGGAGGCACGCCCCAGCATCACGCTTTCGGCCTCGAGCCCGCCCACCCCGACGGCGATCACGCCGAGGGCGTCCACGTGGGGCGTGTGGCTGTCGGTGCCCACCAGGGTGTCGGGGAAGGCCACGCCGTCACGGGCCTGGATCACCGGCGACATCTTCTCCAGGTTGATCTGGTGCATGATGCCGTTGCCGGGGGGGATCACGTCGACGTTCTCGAAGGCTTCGCGGGTCCAGTTGATGAAGTGGAAGCGGTCCTCGTTGCGCCGATCCTCGATGGCGCGGTTCTTGTCAAAGGCGCCCTCCTCGAATCCCGGGTGCTCCACCGCCAGCGAATGGTCGACAATCAGCTGGGTCGGCACCACCGGATTGACCTTGGCCGGATCCCCCCCCTTCTCGGCGATGGCGTCACGCAGGCCGGCCAGGTCGACCAGCGCCGTCTGCCCGAGGATGTCGTGGCACACCACCCGCGCAGGGAACCAGGGAAAGTCGAGTTCGCGCTTGCGCTCGATGATCTGGGACAGCGCCGCCGTGAGATCCTCCGGCGGACAGCGGCGCACCAGGTTCTCGGCCAGCACCCGGGAGGTGTAGGGCAGTCGGTCGTAGGCGCCGGGAGAGATGGCGTCCACCGCCTCCCGGGTATCGAAGTAGTCAAGGTCGGTCCCCGGCAGGGGCTTGCGATAGTCGGTGTTCATGGGCGTCACGGTCTCGGGCGCCCGAGGGCACGGCCCTCGCGGCGCGAATATGGTAGGAAGGCGGCGGAGCCACTTGTGCCTGCGCATGACCATGACCATGCGCGCGCCCCGCCGCTCGAGCCTCGGGATATCTTCAAGATACGTTCAGGAGAGCCCCGGACTCAGTCACGCTCTTCGATGGGTACCCATTCGCTGTGGGCCGGGCCGGTGTAGTCGGCGCTGGGGCGGATGATGCGGTTGTTCTCGCGCTGCTCGAACACGTGGGCGCACCAGCCAGTCACCCGAGAACACACGAAGATCGGGGTGAACAGCTTGGTCGGGATATCCATGAAGTGATAGGCGCTGGCGTGGAAGAAGTCGGCGTTGCAGAACAGCTTCTTCTCGCGCCACATCACCGCTTCGACCCGCTCGGACACCGGGTACAGGCGGGTGTCGCCCACGTCGTCGGCGAGCTTCTTCGACCAGTGCTTGATGATGGCGTTGCGCGGGTCGGACTCGCGATAGATGGCGTGTCCGAAGCCCATGATCTTTTCCTTGCGCTCGAGCTTGCCGAGGATTTCGCGCTCGGCTTCTTCGGCGCTCTGCCAGTTCTCGATCATCGCCATCGCCGCCTCGTTGGCGCCGCCATGCAGCGGGCCACGCAGGGAACCGATGGCCCCGGTGACGCAGGAATGCATGTCGGACAGGGTCGATGCACAGACACGAGCGGTAAAGGTCGAGGCGTTGAACTCGTGCTCGGCGTAGAGGATCAGCGAGACGTTCATCACCCTGGCATGCAGCTCGGAGGCCGGCTCGTCACGCAGCAGGTGCAGGAAGTGCCCGCCCACCGACTCGTCGTCGGTCTCGGTGTCGATGCGCACGCCATCATGGCTGAAGCGGTACCAGTAGCAGATGATCGAGGGCAGCGCCGCCAACAGGCGATCGGAGACGTCCTGCTGCTGGCTGAAGTCGGCCTCGGTTTCCAGGTTGCCGAGCATCGAAGCACCGGTACGCATCACGTCCATCGGGTGGGCGTCCGCCGGGATCTGCTCGAGTACCGTCTTGAGCGCCTCGGGCAGACCGCGCAGGCCCTTCAACTTGGTGATGTAGGCATCCAGCTCGCTCTGGTTGGGCAACTTGCCCTTGAGCAGCAGGTAGGCCACCTCCTCGAAGCGGGCCTTGTCCGCCAGTTCCTTGATGTCGTAGCCGCGATAGGTCAGGCCCGAGCCACTCTGGCCCACGGTGCACAGTGCGGTCGCACCGGCGCTCTGTCCCCGCAGACCGGCTCCTCCAATCGGTTTATCAGCCATGGCGTATCTCCATTTTCGTCATTGGTCGTTGTTATAAAAAAGGCATGAAAGGCGTGCTGGACGCCCGAGGGTCTCTCAGTCCTTGCCCTCGTCGAACAGCGCGTCGAGCTTGCGCTCGAAGTCGTGGTAGCCCAGCACGTCGTAGAGTTCGTCGCGGGTCTGCATGGTGTCGACCACGTCGCGCTGGTGTCCGTTGTCGTGAATGCTCTGGTAGACCTTGAGCGCGGCAGCGTTCATGGCGCGGAACGCCGACAGCGGGTAGAGCACCATGCTGCACCCCACCTCGGCCAGTTCCTGCTGACTGAACAGCGGGGTGGCGCCGAATTCGGTGATGTTGGCCAGAATCGGGGCATCCACCCGCTCGCAGAAGGCGCGATAGTCGTCGAGGGTGTGCACCGCCTCGGCGAAGATCGCATCGGCACCGGCCTCGATGCAGGCGTTGGCACGGTCGATGGCCGCGTCGAGTCCTTCCTTCTGGAAGGCATCGGTACGGGCGATCAGGTAGAACTCCGGATCGATGCGCGCGTCGGCAGCCGCCTTGACCCGATCCACCATCTCCTGCTGGGACACGATGGCCTTGTTCGGGCGATGGCCACAGCGCTTCTGCGCCACCTGGTCTTCCAGGTGCACGGCAGCGACCCCGGCCCGCTGCATCTCCTTGACCGTACGCCCGATATTGAAGGCGCCCCCCCAGCCGGTATCGATGTCCACCAACAGCGGAAGGTCACTGGCCCCGCAGATGCGATGGGCGTCTTCCACCACATCGTTCATGGTGGTCATGCCCAGGTCCGGCAACCCGAAGGAAGCATTGGCAACGCCACCGCCGGACAGATAGATCGCCTGATGCCCGACCCGCTCGGCCAGCATCGCGGTGTAGGCGTTGATGGTGCCGACGATGGGCAGCGGGCTATTGGCGTTGAGCGCCGCACGAAAGCGGGCACCAGGGGTCGAAGTGGACGAGGATGTCATGGGGGGCTCCAGTCAGGGGAAAGTAAGATCAGGTCACCAGGCCGTTGCCGGCGACCACCTGGGGTTCGTCGCGCCCCTCCAGCGAGGCGGCGTAGCGCGCCATCACGTTCTCGCGGGAAGCGCTGACGTGGCGACGCATCAGCAGCTCCGCCAGCTCGGCGTCACCCGCCTCGATGGCGTCGACGATACGGTGGTGCTCGACGAAGGCCTTCTGCGGACGTGCACCGCTGGCGCTGAACTGGGTGCGGTACATCCGGACCAGGTAATAGAGGTCGTCGCACAAGAGGGCCATCAGCATGCGATTGTGGCTGCCCACCACGATACGATAGTGGAAGTCCAGATCGCCCTCGCGCTGATAGTAGGCCTCACCGCTGGCCAGATCAGCCTGCTTCTCGTGCACTGCCAGCACTTCTCGGAGGCCGGCGATCTCGCTGGCGGTCATATGCTCGGCGGCGATCCTGGCGGCCATGCTTTCCAGCGCCTCGCGCACGTCGAACAGCTCCATCAGCTCCTTCATCGACAGCTTGACCACCCTGGCACCCACATGAGGTACCCGTTCGATCAGCCGGTGAGCCTCGAGTCGTCGCATGGCCTCGCGCAGCGGCCCACGAGAAATACCGTAGGCCTTGGACAGTCCCGGCTCGGTGATCTTGCTGCCCGGCGCCAGTTCTCCCCGGACGATGGCGTCCTGCAATTGATGAAAGACCCGCTCGGCGAGGGTTCTGACTTCGGGGGTGGCGGGGGTCTCGTATTCGGCGCTGGTCATGGGATCATTGTCGACAATGTTGGGATAACGGAAATGTAAGATACGCCAAGGCGCGGGTCAATGGCCTGATCAGGCTCATAACCTTAACCATTGGTTGTAGACAATGCCATCCATCTTCCTTGTCCTGTCGACAATGCAGCGTTGACTCGCGCCATCCTTCCACAACGACAAGCCCTGTCGTTGCCCGTAGAATATGCCGCCTGCAACGCCCGAGGCCCCGAATGAACGCCGAGCTCCAGACCACCTCCCTGCCCTACCACGCGACCCCCCTGCGCTATTTCGAGGCTCTGCGCTCGAGGCCCGGGGCGGTGCTGTTGGACAGCGGCCGGCCCCAGGCCCCCGGCGGACGATTCGATATCCTCTCGAGCGACCCCATCGAATGGCTGGAAGTCGATCAGCATGGTCTGCCCAGAGACTCGAGCGGCAGGGCCCTCGAGGGTTCCGCCTTCGACGCCCAGCAGCGCCTGCTCGAACGCCTGCCCCGTCCACGCCAGGAGCTTGATCTTCCCTTCGTCGGCGGGCTGATCGGCTACTGGAGCTACGACCTGGGCCGGCAACTGGCGGGAATCGAAGGGCCTTCACAGACCGCCACCGCACTGCCTCAGGCCCGGCTTGGCCTGTATGACTGGGCGCTGATCCAGGACCACCAGGAGCGCCGCTGCCTTCTCGTCGCCTCCCCCGAACGGCGCCAGCAGGTACAGACCTGGCTGGCGACAGCGACACCTGCCGGCGACTTTTCGCTGAACTCCGCCTTCACCTCCAACCTGAGCGAAGCGGGCTACCGCGATCGCTTTGCCAGGGTGCAGGACTATATCCGTGCCGGAGACTGCTACCAGATCAATCTGGCTCAACGGTATTCGGCGGATTACCGAGGAGACCTGTGGCAGGCCTATCTCCGCCTGCGTGACGCGACGCCGACCCCCTTCGCCGGCTTCATGGCCTGGCAGTGCGCAGGGCGCGAACAGGCGCTGCTGTCGCTGTCGCCCGAACGCTTCGTCGAAAGCCGCCAGGGCGAGGTGGAGACGCGTCCGATCAAGGGAACACGGCCACGGGGAGCCAATGAGCAGGAGGATGCAGCCCTGGCACAGGAGCTGTCCTCAAGCATCAAGGATCGCGCCGAGAACGTGATGATCGTGGACCTTCTGCGCAATGATCTGGGTCGCGTGTGTCAGCCCGGCACGGTGAAGGTCCCCCAACTGTGCGGACTGGAAAGCTACGCCAATGTTCACCATCTGGTGAGCGTGGTGAAGGGACGCCTACCCGACGAGACGCCACCGCTCAAGCTGCTGGAAGCGGCCTTCCCCGGTGGCTCGATCACCGGCGCCCCCAAGATTCGCGCCATGCAGATCATCGACGAACTGGAGCCGGATCGACGCAGCGCCTACTGCGGTAGCCTCGGCTACGTCGATGTGCGTGGCCATATGGATACGTCCATCGCCATCCGTACCCTGGTCGCCGATGCCGGCCGACTGCACATCTGGGGCGGTGGTGGCCTGGTGGCGGATTCTCGGGAACAGGCCGAGTACACAGAAACCCAGGACAAGATTCGCCATCTGATGGCTGCCCTGGGCACTGCGACTGACTCGCGCTAGACAGGAACAGGCCGACCTACCATAAAGAGACCCAGGACAAGATTCGCCATCTAATGGCCGCCCTGGGCACTGCGACTGACTCGCGCTAAACAGGAACAGGCGGACCTACCATAAAGAGACCCAGGACAAGATTCGCCATCTGATGGCCGCCCTGGGCACTGCGACTGACTCGCGCTAGACAGGAACAGGCCGACCTACCATAAAGAGACCCAGGACAAGATTCGCCATCTGATGGCCGCCCTGGGCACTGCGACTGACTCGCGCTAGACAGGAACAGGCCGACCTACCATAAAGAAACCCAGGACAAGATTCGCCATCTGATGGCCGCCCTGGGCACACCTGCCAAATAGTAATAAGAAACCTTACCGCTAATCGATAAACGCTATATAAGAACCGAACCAATCGATATTGGGGCGATGGCGGCGGGTTTTGGTAGGGTATCGGCAAAACCCCCAGTGGAGGTCGCCGTGACGTCCTTTGACCCCAATGCGTTCGTCCTGGCCAATGACCAGGCGACACCCAAGAATATCCTGAAAGCCGCCTACGAGGCCTTCGGCGAACTGACCGTGTCATTCTCCGGCGCCGAGGACGTGGTGCTCGTCGACCTGGCGCTCAAGGTCGCGCCCAAGGACAAGGTCAAGGTGTTCAGCCTGGACACCGGGCGTCTGCACGCCGAGACCTACGAGTTCTTCGAACGAGTCCGCAATCACTATGATATCGAGCTCGATATTCGCTTCCCCGATCAGCAGGCAGTGCAGGCGCTGACCAGCGAGAAGGGATTGTTCAGCTTCTATCAGGATGGTCACCACGAGTGCTGCGGCATTCGCAAGGTAGCGCCGCTGCGCCAGCGCCTGGCAGGCCTGCCGGTGTGGGTCACCGGCCAGCGTCGGGACCAGAGCCCGGGCACCCGTTCGAAGCTGCAGATCGCCGAGCGCGACACCGCCTTCGGCAGTGACGATCAACCGCTCTACAAGATCAACCCGCTGACCCACTGGACCAGCGAGGACGTGTGGAACTACATTCGCTCCTTCGATGTGCCCTACAACGCCCTGCACGAAAAGGGCTACGTCAGTATCGGCTGCGCGCCCTGCACCCGGCCCATTCTGCCTGGCCAGCACGAGCGCGAGGGTCGCTGGTGGTGGGAAGACCAGGGTGGCAAGGAATGCGGGCTACATGCCCTCAACCTGCCCCAGGCGGCCACCAGCTGACGTTCTGAGGTACCTGGCTGCACAGCCTCACAAGATCGCAAAGGCCCCGGACTCGCTTGAGTCCGGGGCCTTTCGGTTCATGACGACGTCAGTGAAGCTCGCCTGGCGCCACCTCGCCGCGGTCAGCGCACCGGCAGGCTGATCTTCTCGAACAGCGCGTGTTCATGGCGCGGTCCCGCTGCCAGGGCAGCGTCGACCAGATCACGGTCCAGATGGTCGGCAAACTGCTGCAGGAAGTCATACATGTAGCCGCGCATGAAGGTGCCGCGGCGGATACCGATCTTGGTCGTGGAGCTCTCGAACAGATGGCTGGCGTCCAGCGCTACCAGATCCTCATCGAGCACTTCGTCCACCGCCATGTGCGCCACGATGCCGACCCCCAGCCCCAGACGCACGTAGGTCTTGATCACATCGGCGTCGGCGGCGGTCAACACCACATTGGGAGAGAGTCCACGGGCACGGAAGGCGTCGTCGAGCTGCGAGCGTCCGGTGAAACCGAACACGTAGGTCACCAGCGGGTGCTTGGCCAGTTCGTCGAGTCCCAGACGCTCGACCTCGGCCAGGGGGTGATCCCGCGGCACCAGGATGCAGCGGTTCCAGCGATAACACGGCAGCAACACCAGGTCGTTGAACAGTTCCAGCGACTCGGTGGCGATGGCGAAGTCGGCCTGTCCCTCGCTGACCATCTGAGCGATCTGCTTGGGCGTCCCCTGCTGCATATGCAGAGCGACATCCGGGTAGCGCTGGGTAAAGTTCTGGATCACCGGCGGCAGGCAGTAGCGCGCCTGGGTATGGGTGGTGGCGATGGACAGGCTGCCCCGCCGCTCGTCGCTGTGTTCCTGGGCCACATCCTTGATGTTGGCAGTCAGCCTGAGCACCTGGCCTGCCAGCTCGATGATCGCCTCCCCTGCGGGTGTCACGCGAGTCAGGTGCTTGCCGCTGCGCGCGAAGATCTCCACGCCAAGCTCGTCTTCCAGCAGACGAATCTGCTTGGATATGCCTGGCTGAGAGGTAAAAAGACTCTGAGCGGTAGCCGACACATTCAGGTTGTGGCGGGAAACCTCCCAGATATAGCGCAGCTGCTGTAATTTCATGGCCGGGGCTTACCTCGTCCGAAGTCGACGGATTGGCACGGTGGTCGCGGAAGCGGACTAGACTGGAGCCATCGCGTTGGCGGCGTGACAGCGTCCTTGCCCGGGTTCAAGCACTGGACCTCGGGCATGACAACATGCCAAAGCGCCATAAAAAACCACCTTTGTGATTACTTTATAGCATAATGAGATGAGATGCAGCGATTCGTAAGCTGACTAAGAAACTATCGACCCAATATTTGCCAGCGTATGGGCCGACCGCTACCATCGTCCCACCGGACATGGCAGACATGTCCCACATTCCGCTCGATGAAGCGCAACGTAGATGGAGAAACACATGGCTAACAATGTCGATGTCACCAATGCCAACTTCGAGCAGGAAGTTCTGCAGGCCGACTCCCCGGTGTTGCTGAAGTTCTGGGCTCCCTGGTGTGGCCCCTGCAAGGTCATGGCACCGGTGGTCGATGAAGTCGCCGAGGAGCGTGACGGCGCCCTCAAGGTCGTCAGCATCAACGTCGATGATGCCCCGGAAATCGCCGCCGAGCAGGGCGTACGTGGCGTCCCCACCGTGATGCTGTTCAAGTCAGGTGCCAAGGTGGCATCCCTGGTAGGTGCCCAGTCGAAGTCCCAGCTGACCCAGTTCATCGACCAGAACGCCTGATACAGCGCTGTCGACCGCTGCCGTCACCAGACGGGACGTCCAGCCAGGGGCCAAGGCCCCTGAAACATGGCCCGGGATCCTCCTTCAGGTTCCCGGGCCATGTCGTTATTGCCCCGAGCGTTATCGCTGAAGCCACGGCCTTGGGCAATGGCAGTGCCCGCCCTCGCCAGTGGATGCCATCGTGCGAGGCTCGAGGCAGCGCCGACATCAGTCCCGCAGCACGTAGCGCAGGATCTCTACCACCTGGTCGGTGGTCGTGGCCCAGGCCTGGGCGTCGGCATCGACCTCCTTGAGCGGATGCACGATGTCCTCGCCGTGCAGCGTCACATAGGGCTTGCCGAGAGCCGAGCAGTAGCCGGCGTCGAAGGCCGCGTTCCACTGCTTGTACTTGTCACCGAAGCGCACCACCACAAGATCGCTCTGCTCGATCAGGGTCCGGGTCCGGATGGCGTTGACCCTGGAAGACTGGTGATCCCGCCAGAAGCCACTTTCCGGCACGCCCAGCATGTCTCCGGCGGCGTCGCTGGCATCATGGTCGGTCACCGCCTGGGTGAACACCACGTCGAGCCCGGCGTCTCTGGCTCCCTGCTTGATCTCTTCACGCCAGTCGGTGTGGATCTCACCGGACAGATAGACGGTAAAACTCATGGCCTCATTTCCTTTTTCTCGGTCTTGCATGAATCATTGTCGGAGTGCCAGGACGCCGCCACCGGCCGTCACCCGAAAGAGGGACCAGGACATTCGGACTTCATCCTGGCCTTCGGAGCTGATAATTTGCCTATGGGCGGTCCAAGGCACCTGGCCCTCGTGGCTTCTTGCGTGGCGCTCACCATCATACCCGCGCCTCCTGTACTGACAAACCGGTTGCCCGGCGCAGTGTCGGCGTGGCGGTATCGACTCGAGCGCCACCAGTCCGTCTGACTTCATTCGACAAGGATCTTCGATGCACCCGCAGGACTCCCCTTCCAACCGGCCAACGCCTGTCAGCGCGGACACCCGGGAAGCCAATCGACGCCAGGACCATTTCGGCTCTCGCGAGGCGATCTGGCTGTTCGGCTACGGCTCGCTGATCTGGAAGGCGGACTTCGCCTATCGCGCACGTCGTCCAGCGCTGATCGAAGGCTACGCCCGCCGGTTCTGGCAGGGCTCCCACGATCATCGCGGCACTCCTGAGGCTCCTGGTCGCGTCGCGACGCTGATCCACCAGCCGGGCTCGCGGTGTTTGGGCATGGCCTACCTGATCGGGCCGGAGGTGTTGGCCCCCCTGGACCTGCGTGAAAAGAACGGCTATCTGCGTGAGCGTGTCACGCTGCATTTTCTGGACAACGATCTCGCCGACAATGATCAGCCTGATGTCGATGACCCGCTCGACGATGACGGCCTGACCACCGCCAGGACCGCCGAGGGGCTGGTCTACATCGCCGGTGATGCCAACCCGGCCTATCTCGGTGACGCCTCCGATGACAGCATCGCCGAGCAGATCGCCCACGCCCATGGCCCCAGCGGCCCCAACAGAGACTACCTGCTGCACCTGGCAGACGCCCTGCACGCCATGGGTGGCGAAGACGACCACGTCTTCGGCCTGGCGGCCGCCCTGCGCCGTCGAATGCGCCAGGCGGCGACTCACCCGGCTACCACCGACTGAGCGCCGCCCTTCCCCTCGGCAATGCCGGCCACGCCTGGCTCTCGGATCGAGCCGGCGACCCCGCCGGCGACACCTTGTGCCGGACGACCTCCGGCCATCTGTCTGTTACCCGCTGGAGATCCCGGATGAGTGTGACCCTTGAAGACATTCGACGTGCCGCCGATGCGACCGTCGGCCATATCGCCCGTACTCCCTTTCTGCATTCCGCCACGCTGTCGCGGCTGGCCGGCTGCGAGTTGTACATCAAGTTCGAGAACCACCAGTTCACCGCCGCCTTCAAGGAACGCGGCGCCCTCAACCACCTGCTGTCCCTGTCCGAAGACGAGCGCCAGCGGGGGGTCATCGCCATGTCGGCCGGCAACCACGCTCAGGCGGTGGCCTACCACGCCTCAAGGCTCGGCATCCGGGCGGTCATCGTGATGCCGCGCCACACTCCCAATCTCAAGGTCAGCAATACCCGGGCCCTTGGCGCCGAAGTGCACCTGGTCGGTGAGGGGGTGGACGAGGCCGGAGACTACGCGGCTCGCCTGGCCGAGGAGCACGGCTATGTGTTCGTCCACCCCTACGACGACGAGCGCGTGATTGCCGGCCAGGGCACCATCGCGCTGGAGATGCTCGAAGACGTGGCGGATCTGGATGCGCTGGTCATCCCCATCGGCGGCGGCGGCCTGATCGGCGGCAACGCCGTGGCCGCCAAGGGACTCAATCCCGACATCGAGATCATCGGGGTGCAGACCGCCCGCTTTCCCGCCATGCAGCAGGCGCTGGCGGGTGAAAAGATCCACTGCAGCCTCGCTACCATTGCCGAGGGGATCGCGGTCAAGCAGCCCGGCAAGATCACGCGAGAACTGGTGCGCGAGCACGTCAGTGACATCCTGCTGGTCGACGAGGCCACCATCGAGCGGGCGATCCTGATGTTCCTGGAGATCGAGAAGACGGTCGCGGAAGGCGCCGGTGCGGCGGGACTCGCTGCCGTATTGAGCCAGCCGGAGCGCTTCCGCGGTCGCAAGGTGGGGCTGGTCCTGTGCGGCGGCAATATCGACATGCAGGCGCTGTCGTCGGTGATCCAGCGCGGCCTGGTGCGCTCTGGTCGCATCGTGCGGGTTCGCGTGGGCATCTCCGACGTACCCGGCTCGCTGTCGGAGTTGACCCAACTGCTCGCCGAGCAGCGCGCCAACGTCATCAGCATCACCCACCAGCGTACCTTCACCGACCTGTCGCTGCGCGCCACCGAGGTCGAAGCCACCCTGGAGACGCTGGGCAGCGAACATACCCGAGAGGTCATCGAGGCCCTGCGCCACGAGGGCTACGATCCGGTGATGCCGGCCAATGAGGTGCATCCGGACGAACGTTGGGCCAGCGGCGTGGCTCCCGGCGACGTCTAGGCCCCGCCAGCGGCGGGACGTCACCTCATCGAAGGGTCCCGCCCAGGGCCGCTTTCAGGTCTGCAACAGCCCCGCCGATCGCAGAGCCTGGCCGGTCGCCGGGCCCAGCCGGGCGAGTATCTCGAGCTGAGTCTCGAGTTCCGCCTGCTGGCCTTCGTTTGCCATGCGCTCCACTCGGGCGGCCTGCGCCTCCAGGGCCTGGCAGCCCAGCGAAGCAGAGACGCCCTTGACGTCATGAGCAATCTGACCGAGTGCCTGGTGGTCGCCGACCGACAGCGCCTCTCGCATCTGCTCGAGCCGCTCCGGGAAACGCTGCAGATAGTTGGCCACCATGCGACTCAGGCCCTGGGGCGACATCACCTGACGCAGCTCCTCTACCGTGTCTCCGGCGAGCAGCGTCTCGTCGATCCGGGGCCGATCCTCGAGCATCGGGGCAACGACGGCGGGTGCCGCTTCGACAGTATCGCCGAAGGTCTCGCTATCCAGGTCGCGATCCGGATCGCTCGCCCTGACATCGCAACCCCTGCCATCGCCCCCCCTGCCGGCATTGTCGCCACCTGATGGACTCGCGTCAGCGGAGCTCGGTGCCGCGTGCACCCGGCTGTAACGGCGCAGCGCAGCAGACAGCTCCTTGCGCGAGAACGGCTTGCCGATGACGTCGTCCATTCCCGCATCGAGACAGGCGCGATGATGCTCGGGCATGACGTTGGCGGTCACCGCGATGACCGGCAAACGCTGGACCCGCTGGCCCTGTTCGCGTAGAGCCTCTTCGTGCTGGCGCCAGCGACGCGTGGTCTCCAGCCCGTCCATTACCGGCATCTGCATGTCCATCAAGACCAGATCAAAACGTCGTTGGCCCAGGGCCTCCAGCGCCTGCTCGCCATTGCCCACCAGTTCGCAGGTCTGTCCCAGTCTGGTCAGCATGGCGGCCACCAGCTCACGATTGAGGGCATTGTCCTCGACCACCAGCACGTGCTGGCTTTCCAGCGGCTCCTGCTGCCCGGTGCTGGCAGCACCCTCTTCCACCCCCGCCACCACCGGCAAGGGAAGATCGAACCAGAATCGGCTGCCGGACTCCGGCTGGCTTTCCACCTTGAGCTCTCCGCCCATGGCCGCGACCAGCTGCGAGCAGATCGCCAACCCCAGGCCGGCACCTTCATGGCGGCGTGACAGGGCGGTATCGGTCTGGGCAAAGGGCTCGAAGATGCGCTGCTGGTCCTGCTGGGCGATACCGCAGCCGGTATCGTAGACCATGAAGGTCAGCCGGCCGTCCCCATTGTCGGAGACCCTGAGCATCACAAAGCCACTTTCGGTGAACTTGAAGGCGTTGTTGAGCAGATTCATCAGCACCTGGCGCAGCCGATGCACGTCGCCATCGACCCAGGTGGGCAAGGCGGGAGCGGCACGCATCAGGAACTGCACCCCGCTGCGGCTCTGGGTCTGATAGCCGGTCGCGAGTTGCTCCAGCATTCTCGACAGGTGGAAGGGTTGACGTTCGACCGCCAGGTGCCCTGCCTCGATACGGGTGTAGTCGAGCACGTCATTGATCACCGAACGCAGCCCAGCGGCGCTGTCACGCAGCCCTTCTATCTGGCGGCGTCCCTGATCACTCAAGGGTTCGTCGTGCAGCAGCTCGGCCATGCCCAGCACGCCGTTGAGTGGCGTGCGGATTTCATGGCTCATGATGGCCATGAAGTCGGACTTCGCGCGATTCGCCACTTCCATGCGCTGATAGGCCTCGCGCAGGGTTTCGGACTGGGATTCGAGCAAATGGGTCTTGTGGCGATGCTGACGCGCCTCCTTCACCAGCGCACGAATCAGCACGCCACCGGCGATCAGCGACAGCAGGATCGAGATCAGCACCGCGATGTACAATCGCCCAAGCACGCCCATGTCCGCGCTGCGCTCTTCCGCGGCGATTCGACCATGATGCAGCATCAATTGCCGACTCAGTTCCTGCGCTTCGCCGAGACGCTCTATCAGTTCGCGTCGCAGTGCAGCGTCATAGGCAACGTCTCCATCGGCCACCGCAATGAAGCGTCGATCCAGCCGTTGCATGCCACGATCCAGCTCGTCGATCAGCTCACGACCGGTCGCGTAGCGATCCAGGAAGTTGCTCGTCTGGCCCTCCAGCAGCACCATGAAGCGCCCGTACAGCAGTTCGAAATCCAAAAGGGTCTCGTCCAGCCGGCTATCGCCGCGCTCCCAGATGGCCAGCCGCAGATCGCGCAGCGAGCGATCGTACTGATACAGGGTCCAGGTGACGGTGTCGACGTCTCGGTGGTAGATCGCCTTGTTGCGGTCATAGATCAGCCCTCCTGTCACCATCACGGCGACAATGAAGACGACGGCAGCGATCGCAGGAATCCTGATGCGCAGACGATGGGCCATGAGAACTCAGTTGACGTCGATGCGGGCGACCTGCCAGACAGATCGACTGAAGTAGATATTGGTCTTGAGTTCCGGCTGGTCGTCGAAAGGATAGACCACGAACAAGGGGCCCTTGTCGCGGATTCTCATGCGCTCTCCATCGCGGCGCATGGCGAGGATCACGCCATGTTCGTGGGCGTCGCTCACCGGCATCAGCGTCTCGTAGTCCTTGATGGCGGCCACCCTGAGTTCGTCGCCCTCGGCCTCCACCGCAGCCAGTACATCGCTGAGCAGCGGCCCCTCAAAGCGAGACTGACCATCGATCCAGGGATTGCCGGTCACCACGACATGCTGGGGCAGCGCCTCGAGCATGGCGCGGTCGAAGTGGGCTTCATCACTCACATTGGTCACGGCGATGCGCCCACCCACCTCGAGGATCACCCTGCCACCGGGGGCGTCCAGCGCAAGAGCCTGTCCGACCATTCCCCATAGCATCACCAACGCGATGGTTCGCCATCCCATGACGCCTCTCCCATTGAAAATCGGCATTCTCGACGAATTTTTGCCGTACCAGCGACATGCTACTGCCAGTTCAACGGCCAGGGAAGGCATTCACGCTCAGGATTCAGCGAAAGCTGTCGAGCACTCCGGTGGTTCGCCAGGCAAGACCGGTGCGAGTGCCGATGTCCTCCAGTTCCTTGATCAGAGGCACCAGCGGCTCGTGACGGCCCATCTCACCATGCTCGATGATCGCCTCCACCACCGCGACCACTGCCGTGCACCCCAGGGTGGTTGACGCATGATGAAGCTCCCTGGCCTCACCGACCAGCATGTCGAAGTCCCTTTCTTCATGGGCCGTGTAGAGCCTCGCGATGCGAGCAGGAAAGCGGGCCAGGTAGCCGCGTACCATGCGCTCCAGAGCATCCGCCGAGACCATCGAGCGCAGCTCTTGAAGCGTCGTTCGCGACAGCAGGTCGGCACTGGCGACTCTTTCTTCCGTCGCCGTCTGGGTGGGCGCGGAGGCCCCTTCGTGGGCGGATGTACTCGGCGGCGTCCAGAAGTTTTCGTCGGGGTCGAGGGAGGGATAGACCCGAGAGGGAAAGCGACCAAGCACCTGGCCTAGATCCTGACGCGTGAAAGGCTTGCCAATCAGGTCATCCATCCCCGCCTCGCGGCTGGCCCGGCGATGTTCCGGCAGAACGTTGGCCGTCACCGCGATGATCGGCAGCCGAGCGTCGTCGTCGCCATCACCACGGTGGATCGCCGCTTCCCGCTCGCGCCAGCGCCGGGTCGTCTCCAGACCATCCATGACCGGCATCTGCAGATCCATCAGCACCAGATCGAAGTCACGCTGTGACAGCGCCTGCAGCGCTTGCTCGCCGTTGGACACGACTTCGCAGGACTGGCCCAGGCGGGCCAGCATACTGGCCACCAGCTCCCTGTTGAGAAGGTTGTCGTCCACCACCAACACATGGTGCGGCGCCAGCGGCGCCGGGGCAGACGCCACCTCGACCTTCTCCTCTTTCTGATCGCTGGCCGGCAAGGGAAGTTCGAACCAGAATCTGGAACCGCTGCCCAGCTGGCTGTCCACCTTGAGGTCGCCCCCCATGGCGCGCACCAGGCTACGTGCGATGGGCAGGCCAAGACCGGCACCGTCATGACGCCTGGCCATCACCGGATCGGATTGTTCGAAGGGCTCAAAGATGCGCTCGACATCCAGCTGAGATATCCCGCACCCGGTGTCGTAGACGACGAAGGCAATGCGCTGATCCTGGGCACAGGAAACCCTCAACATCACGAACCCCTGGCGGGTGAACTTGAAGGCGTTGTTCAACAGGTTCTGCAGTACCTGGCGCAGCCGATGCTGATCTCCTTCCACGCAAGCGGGCAGGTCCGGGGCCAGGCGCATCAGAAACTGCACATCGCCCAGGCGTTGCGAACGATAGCCCAGGGTGGTCTGGTCGAGCATATGGCGCAGCGCAAACAGTTCGCGCTCGACCTCGATCCGGCCGGTCTCCAGCCGCGTATAGTCGAGCACATCGTTGATCACCGAGCGCAGTCCCGTCGCGCTGGCCTCCAGGCCTTCGATATGACGCTTGCCCTGATCGCTCAGGGATTCGTCGCGCAGCAGATCGGTCATGCCCATGACGCCACTGAGCGGAGTGCGCATCTCGTGACTCATGATCGCCATGAAATCGGACTTGGCGCGACTGGCGTTCTCGGCACGCTCCACCGCTTCCTTCAGTGCTCGCGACTGGGCCTGCAGCAACTCCGCCTTGAGGGTGTGGGCACGCCCCTCACGCATCAGCGCCAGCACCAGCACGGTACCGGTCACCATGATAAGCACGATGCAGGCCAGTACGACACCATACAGACGCAGCATCGACTGGGTATCTCGGGTGCGCAACTCGGCCACACTGGCCTTGTGTTGCAACAGCATATCGCGACTGACGTTCTGCAACTGCCCCAGGGTCTGCTTGAGTGCATCCCTGTCGTCGTCGAGCAGGCGTCCCCCCTGCTCCAGAGGCTCGACTCGCCCCCCCAGATCGTCGATCAATTGCTCCGCGCGCCGATACAGTTCCTGGGAGGCACTGGTCTGACGCAGAAAGTCCCGAGTCTGCCCCTGACGCAACAAGTCGCTTCGTCCGTGCAGAATCTCGTAGTCGAGGACCAGGCTATCGATATCATCCGCGCTGACCTCGGCGGCCTGAATGCGCATTTCGCGCACCATGCGATCGAACTGGTAGAGGTTCCAGGTGACGGTATCGAGGATGCGATGCTGCAATTCCTGCTGCCGATCGAAGGTCAGGCCTCCCGCCACCAGTGCCGCGACAAAAAACAGCACCGTTGCGGTGGCCGCCACCCTCGAGCGATACGGCAGTTTCAGCATAATCTGACCTCGGCCACCGGCGGCTCAGTGGACATCGATGGACTCCACCTGCCAGACGGACCGCGTCAGGTAGACAGCGTTGTAAATTTCAGGATGCTGATCAAAGGGATAAATCACAAACAGGGGCCCTTGATTGCGCACTTCCAGGCGCTCGCCATCGCGCCACATCGCCAGCACAAGGTTGAAGGTCGAGGCATCCTGCACCGGAACCGACGCCACGAAATCGTTCAATGCGGAAACACGCAGCTCGGTACCGCGCGCCTGGACCGCATCGAGCAGCCCCTCGAGCAGAGGCCCCCGATAGACAGAGGCACCGTCAAACCAGGGGAGATGGGTCGTGATCGTGCCCTGGGGTAGCGCCTCGAGCATGTCGCGGTCGAACCATGCCTGATCACCGACATTGGTGACCCCGATGTCACCGGACACCTTCAACAAAGGCGTGCCCGAGGGCGGTTCGAGCGCCATCGACAGGGGCGATGCCAGTGTCAGCCCCAGGACCATGAGTCGCCAGCAATATCTCACATCTCCCCCTATGGCCTCCTGCTTGGGCGTGGAAGCAATCTTCGCTTATATGCTGAATCAGCTACCGATGATGTGAAAAGAGTAAAGCAAAAGACACAAACCGTCACGTTTAGAAACCTGAAGCGCATCTCTACAATCCTTCCATGGTGAAAGACGGCCCTCGGGAGACACCAGTCGACACGGGCGCGTCTACCCACCAGGCAACAATGGCGTGCTGTTATCGCAACGCCATGGATGTTTCATGGCCTTGTCATGACCACGCCCTGAACGGTGTGTTCCGTCCTATAAAACCACGTCTCAAACCCCTGTTTCGACCTGCCCCCCCACCAAGTGGTCTCCTACGCGTGCCGAAGCACATATCCTTGCTGGCTTGCCAGCCGGCCATACAAGGATAAGGCCGCTTCGGACCCTTGCGCACGCTACCAGATCACAGCACGCATCCTCGCTAGCCTGCCGGCCGGCCATACAAGGGCAAGGCCGCTTCAGGTACTTGCCCACGCTACCAGCGCCAACTGCTGCGGGCCACGGCGTCGTGGGCGTGCAGGCTCTCGGCATGGATCACCTTCTGTTCGAAGCCATCGATCCCCGGGATGGTCATCAGGCAACCATGCACGCGGCGTGCGGCGTCCTCGCAGAACATCAGGTTCTGCCCGTTGGCCAATGCAAAGGCCTGTTCGTCGGGACGCTTGACCGCGGTCTGCAGCGCCGTGCCCAGGCTCTGCTCCACCCTGTCGATGACTTCGACCATGGGGACGTCCTCGACCTCGAGGCCCAGCCTGAGCGCCACGATCACCTGGCTGCGCTGGCTGTGAGGCGTCGCCACGATCCCCGACTCTTGCCCCAGCCAGCGGTGCACCTCATCACGGGCCGGATGAGGCTCTGCGGCAAAGTCTCCGTTGAACTGTTGCTGGATCAATTGACGCGCCAGCGCCGCGGAACAGGGGCAAGTGGAGGAATAGCCCACCTCCAGACGCAGGATTACCGACCGCTGGCCACCTCGTTGCTCGACTTCAAGGTGAAAGGGATAAGCCTTCCAGCCAGCCAGGTCACTGACCAACGCCGGACGCTTCAACAGCAAACGTCCTTCGAGAGACAGACTGGCAGACCGGGAGAGACCCTCGTGACTGTCGAGAAAGCGCGCCAGGCAGGCGTCCAGTCGAGGCAACGTCAGCGCTTCTTCGGTCAGGTCGTCAAGCGCCAGGTACAACCTCGACATATGAATCCCGCGGGCCTCCGGGGCGTCAAGACTGACCCCTGCGTTCACCCTGGCTTCGATCCGCTGTCCCGCCAGTTCGACGGGCAGCGCGATGCCCTCCATGCCGACCCAGTCCAGGGCGACGCCCTGGCTCACCTGCTGCACGGCCACATCCGACAGCCTTTGTGGATCGTCGATGGGCTCTCTCCCCCGGGCGTCTGTGTCGACCGTGTCGTTGACCGTATCGCTGACTGTGTCGTTGACGGCCTGGTTGGCCTCGATCTGTGCGTAATTCATCCTTTCACCGCCGGTTCAGCCTGATAAAAAAATACGTTATAACATAACATTAACAAAGACTGCATTCAGACCTCCTGCCCTACCACCAGCACGCAGCAGCGCGACCAAGCACCCGTTCACAGCGCGGCAAGCCACATCATTGCCGGCTCGCACCTCGTATCAGCCCAGCACCTCGTATCAGCCCAGCACCTCGTATCAGCCCAGCACCGGCGCTTCGGCCAGCTCTGCCGCCAACCAGTCGGCCAGATCATTTGCCAGCGGATGGCGCGCCCCCCTAGGCCCGGCTGCCAGTTCCAGCACCAGGCAGGCGTCGGTGGCGACAAAGCCCCAAGGCGCCACCAGGCGCCCTGCGCGCACGTCCTCTTCCACCAGGTAGTCCGGCGCAATGCCGACCCCAAGCCCCACCAGGGTCGCCTCCAGCAGGTAGTTGAGGTGCTCGAAGCCCTGGCCCATCGTCAGCCGCTCCGGCGCGATCCCCTGGCGGCGACTCCAGTCGCCCCAGGCGGAGGGACGTGAACGGGTATGCAACAGCGCTTGGCCGAGCAGTACCCGCGGGTCGGGCGGGCTTGCTGTAGCCCCGCCGGACCGATGCAGCTCAAGCTCACGACTGAGCACGGGACCGATGCGTTCCTGCCCGAGGATACGGGTGACCTCGCCCGGCGGCTCCCCTTCCGGCAAGCGCTGAAAGCGCAGCACACCATCGACCCCGGATAGCGTCGCGACACCTTCCTCACCGGCGGTCAGATGCAACTCCAACTGCGGCAGAGCCTGCTTCAAGCGGGCCAGTCGAGGAATGAACCAGCGCGCCAGGAAGGAGCCTGGGCAGCTCAGCACGAAGGGCGACTGGACGCTGGTGCGAGCGACCTCGGCGCAGACCCGTGCCAGGGCGCCAAGATGGAAGCCGGCGGCGTCGGCCAGCTCACGGCCGGCATCGGTCAGTCTCAACCCCCGCCCTTCCTTCTCGACCAGGGCAACCCCCAACTGGTCCTCGAGCAGCTTGATCTGACGACTGACCGCACCATGGGTCAGGTGCAGCGAGGCCGCCGCCCGCGACACGCTACCGTGGCGCCCCAGCGCCTCGAAGGCCCTGAGCGCCCTGAGCGAGGGCAACGGGACGTCCTGGTTGTGCGATGTCATGGCGAACGTCTCTCCCGGCTTGGCATGGGGTGTCTTGTATTGTCTGGGCTGGGCTTGTCTGGGCTGGGCCTGGTGTGCCCCGGCGCCCAGAGGTCAGCTGATGGTGCCACCGCGTGCCGTGCGTGCGGACTTCCGGGGCACGGCTCACGGCCTAGTTCGGGACCACAGTGAAGGGCCGAGTGGTCTTGCTGCCCCTCAACTAGTGAGATTTTCTCACACATCCTGGCCGTTATTTCGATTTTTTCCGGCCTCATGCAGCGCTACGCTGCTGTCCATGCCATTCGGGGCGCAGATCGCGCCTGGTCAGCCTTGGAGCCCGTCATGAACCAGCAACGCCCAACTCCCAGCCTCCGTCACGGACCCGACCCTCGTGGTTTCTTCGGTGACTTCGGCGGTCGTTTCGTGGCCGAGACCCTGATGCCGCTGATTCTGGATCTCGAGCAGGAATACGACGCCGCACGCCAGGACCCGACCTTCGCTGACGAGCTGGCCTCGCTGTCGGCCGACTACGTCGGTCGCCAGAGCCCGCTGTACTTCGCCGAGCGCCTGACCGAGCATCTGGGAGGCGCGCGCATCTATCTCAAGCGCGAAGACCTGATGCACACCGGCGCCCACAAGATCAACAACGCCCTCGGCCAGATCCTGCTCGCTCGTCGCATGGGCAAGCGTCGCATCATCGCCGAGACCGGCGCGGGCATGCACGGTGTGGCCACCGCCACCGTCGCCGCACGCTTCGGCATGGACTGCGTCATCTACATGGGCAGCACCGATATCCATCGCCAGCAGCCCAACGTACAGCGCATGCAACTGCTGGGCGCCAAGGTGATTCCGGTCACCGCCGGCGACGGTACTCTGAAGGACGCCATGAACGAGGCGCTGAGAGACTGGGTCACCAACGTCGACTCCACCTTCTATATCATCGGCACCGTGGCCGGCCCCCACCCCTACCCAGCGCTGGTGCGCGACTTCCAGTCGGTGATCGGGCGAGAGGTGCGCGACCAGATCACCGCCAAGGAAGGACGCCTGCCGGATTCGCTGGTCGCCTGTATCGGCGGCGGCTCCAACGCCATGGGCCTGTTTCACCCCTTCCTCGACGACCCTGAAGTGGCGCTGGTCGGCGTCGAGGCGGCCGGCGAAGGCCTCGACACCCCACGCCATGCGGCCAGCCTCAAGGGTGGGCGGTCCGGCGTGCTGCACGGCAACCGTACCTTTCTGCTGCAGGACGACGAGGGCCAGATCAGCGACGCCCACTCCATTTCGGCCGGCCTCGACTACCCCGGCATCGGACCCGAACACGCCTGGCTGCATGCCATCGAGCGCGCCGAGTACGTGGCGGCCACCGATCGTGAGGCGCTGGACGCCTTCACCCTGCTGTGTCGCAAGGAAGGCATCATCCCGGCGCTGGAGTCTTCCCACGCCCTGGCCGAGGTGATCAAGCGCGCCCCGCGACTGCCGGCGGATCATCTGATGGTGGTCAACCTGAGCGGCCGCGGCGACAAGGACATGGCCACCGCCACCGAATGTCTTGCCGATGAACTGGGCCTGGGAAAGCCCGACCAGCAGGACTGACACCCCGGATTCCAGGAGAGAGACCATGACCACGACCACTACCGCCGAGGGGCGCCTCGCACGTCGCTTCGCCGAGACTCGCCAGCAGGGACGCGCCGCCCTGGTGACCTACATCGCCGCCGGTGATCCCGACTACGACACCAGCCTCGCGACTCTCAAGGGCCTGGGCGAGGCCGGCGCCGATGTGATCGAACTCGGCATGCCGTTCACCGACCCCATGGCCGACGGCACCGGCATCCAGCATGCGACCCGCCGGGCGCTGGATGCCGGCCAGACCATGGACAAGACCCTCGAGATGGTCCGCCAACTGCGTCGGACCGATCAACAGACACCGGTCGTGCTGATGGGCTACTACAACCCCATCTACGCCCGTGGCGTGACACGCTTTCTCGATCAGGCCAAGGCTGCCGGCGTCGACGGTCTCATCGTGGTCGACCTGCCGCCGGAACACGACGACGAGCTGTGCCAGCCTGCCAATCAAGCCGGGCTCAACTTCATTCGTCTGGCGACCCCCACCACCGATGCCCGCCGTCTGCCGGGGGTGCTCACCAATACCTCGGGCTTTCTCTACTACGTCTCGAGCAACGGGGTCACCGGCGGTGCTGCGCCAAGCGCCGAACGCGTGCAACAGGAGGTAGCCCGCATCCGCGAGCACAGCGATATTCCCATCGCCGTGGGCTTCGGTATTCGCACCGCCGCCCAGGCCAGAGAGATTGGCGCCTTCGCCGACGGCGTGGTGGTAGGCTCGGCGCTGATCGATGCCCAGGCCAGCGGCGACACTCCCGCCGAAGGTACCCAAGCCGTGCTCGAATTGACGCGCGAGCTGGCCCAGGCGCTGACCGGCGCCCGCTAGGCCCTGACAAAGAACCCCGGTCAGGAACTCCGGTAAAGAACGCCGGGACAGAACCCCGGGAAAGAGCCCCTTATCGCGTGATCCCGGTACAAAGGCCCTGTCCGCGTCTGCTCGACATAAAGACGCCTCGAGGAGACTCACCTCAGGCCTTGCGCCGAGCCACTCCCGGGAAGCGTCTCTTCCCCACGCAAGCCCCGCCGATCAGGCGGGGCTTGCTGCCATCGGGCCGAACATCTTCCCGACCCAGTCAATATTTTCAGCTGACACCAGGAATGCAGCCACACCATCTATGCAACTGCTGATCCATGCCAGATTCTTACTGCTGATATCATGCTTAAGTCGAACCGTTGGGTGTGGCCGACGGTGATAGAATCGCCCTCCTTCCGGCCACAAGCCGACGCCCATCCGTCCTGTCGCGACGGTCGATGCACACTCCACGCTTCGAGACCAGAGCCATGTCCACCTCCTTGAGCGCCCCCTTCAAGGCGCTGAATCGTCTGGGGCTGATCCCTCAGATCGTGATCGGTATCCTCTGCGGTATCGCCGTCGCCACCCTGTCCCCCGAGCTCGCCACCTCGATATCGCTGCTCGGCCAGGTGTTCATTTCGGCCTTGAAGGCCGTCGCCCCGGTGCTGGTCTTCGTGCTGGTGATGGCCGCCATCGCCGGCCATCAGCGCGGCCAGCCGACCCAGATCCACAGCGTACTGGTGCTGTATCTGATCGGCACCCTGGTGGCGGCGCTGGTGGCGGTGGTGGCCAGTTTCGCCCTCCCCACCGAACTGACCCTGAATACCGCTCAGGCCAGCGGCAATCCGCCAGGCGGCGTGGTAGAGATCCTGCGCAACCTGCTGTTGAGCGCCGTGGCCAACCCGGTCAGCGCATTGATGAACGCCAACTTCATTGCCATTCTGGTGTGGGCCGTCAGCCTCGGCCTGGTGCTGCGCAGCGCCAGTGCCGCGACCAAGGCCATGATCGAAGACCTGTCCCAGGCGGTATCGACCCTGGTGCGCTGGGTCATTCGTCTGGCACCGCTGGGTATCTTCGGACTGGTCGCCGGTACCCTGGCCGAAGCCGGAATCGGTGCGCTGCTGGAGTACGCCCAACTGCTGTCGGTGATCGTCGGCTGCATGCTGTTCGTCGCCCTGGTGACCAATCCGCTGATCGTCTTCCTGGCCACTCGCCAGAACCCTTATCCGCTGGTCTTCAGCTGTCTGCGCGGTAGCGCCATCACCGCCTTCTTCACTCGCTCAAGCGCAGCCAACATCCCGGTCAACCTGGAGCTGTGCAAGCGTCTGAAGCTGGACGAGGACACCTACTCCATCTCGATTCCGCTCGGCGCTACCATCAACATGTCCGGTGCCGCCATCACCATCAGCGTGATGACGCTTGCCACCGCCCATACCCTGGGCATCAGCGTGGACTTCGTCACCGCCCTGCTGCTGTGCGTGGTCTCCGCCCTGGCCGCCTGCGGCGTCTCCGGCGTGGCCGGTGGCTCGCTGCTGCTGATTCCCATGGCCGCCAGCCTGTTCGGCATTTCCGCCGACGTGGCGATGCAGGTGGTCGCCATCGGCTTCGTCATCAGCGTGGTCCAGGACTCCACCGAGACCGCCCTCAACTCTTCCACCGATGTGCTGTTCACCGCCGCCGCCAGCCGCAGGGGCGAACTGAGCGACTGACGCCCAGAGGCGCTGCCGCGCTTGCTCATCTCCTGAAACAACAGCTCTTCTGAAACGACAGCGAGCCCCTCTCACCAAAGGGTGAGAGGGGCTCGCTGCGTTGTTCGAGCGGGCGACGACACCACGTCAGCCAGCGATGACCTCCGGGTGATACCGCGAGGCGATCGTCACCAGGCGCTGCATGGTCTCGCCACTCGGTGGCGCCACTCCTGCCAGCGGATAGTGCTCTCCCAGCTCCTGCCACTTGTACTCGCCAAGTGCGTGATAGGGCAAAAGCTCGATACGCTCGACGTTGTCCATGGTCTCGACGAACTCCCCCAGCAGGTGCATGGATGCCTCGCTGTCGGTAAAGCCAGGCACGATCACCTGACGAATCCAGGTGGGCTTGCCGATCGCCGCCAGATGACGGGCAAAGGCCAGGGGACGGCGTCGGGGGATACCGGTGAGCTCGCGGTGCACGCTTTCGTCGAGATGCTTGAGATCCAGCAGCACCAGGTCGGTGGCGGCAAGCAACTCGTCGAGGACCTCATCGTAGTGGCAGACGTAGCCATTGGTGTCGAGGCAGGTGTGCATGCCCTCGGCCTTGGCCGCCTGAAACAGGTCGCGCACAAACGCCGGTTGCAGCAGCGCCTCGCCGCCGGTGCAGGTGATGCCGCCCCCTGACGCCCGCATGAACGGCAGATAGGTTCTGGCTTCGGTGAGTATCTCGTCCACCGTCACCTCACGTCCGCCCTGGCGATCCCAGCTGTCGCGGTTGTGGCAGTACTGACAGCGCATCACGCAGCCCTGCAGAAACACCAGAAAGCGAATGCCTGGGCCATCCACGGCACCACAGCTCTCCAGGTGATGGAGACGGCCAGTGATCATCATCTGGACTCCTCACGAAAAGGGGCTCCGGGAGAGACCCGGAGCCCGGAAAGGGACCGCTGTCGCGGCCCCGGGCGAGACGACTGTCGGCTCAGAGCGTTTCGGTGAAGGTCCGGGAGATCACGTCGCGCTGCTGTTCCGCGGTCAAGGAGTTGAAGCGCACCGCGTAGCCGGACACGCGAATGGTCAGCTGAGGATACTTGTCCGGATTGACCACGGCGTCCTCGAGCATTTCGCGGTTGAGCACGTTGACGTTCAAGTGCTGTCCGCCTTCCTGACGTTCGCTGTGGTGGAAGTAACCGTCGAGCAGGCCAGACAGGTTGCTGCGCTGGGCGCCCTCGTCCTTGCCCAGCGCCCTCGGCACGATGGAGAAGGTATACGAGATCCCGTCCTTGGCGTGGGCATAGGGCAGCTTGCCCACCGACGTCAACGAGGCCACAGCGCCCTTGGTGTCACGCCCGTGCATGGGGTTGGCACCCGGTGCGAAGGGCTCGCCGGCGCGACGACCGTCCGGCGTGGTGCCGGTCTTCTTGCCGTAG
Source organism: Halomonas sp. BN3-1 (assembly GCF_003056325.1). Lineage (NCBI taxonomy): Bacteria > Pseudomonadati > Pseudomonadota > Gammaproteobacteria > Oceanospirillales > Halomonadaceae > Halomonas > Halomonas sp. BN3-1. The sequence goes on from NZ_PYVV01000019.1 coordinate 30,728, forward strand.
ACCACGTTGGAGGTGATGGTCAGCACCGACTGGGTCGGCTCGGCGCCACGGTAGGTATTGAGCTTGCGGATCTTGTTCATGAATGTCTCGACCAGCTCGCAGGCGATATCGTCGACGCGCGGATCGTTGTTGCCGAAGCAGGGGTAGTCACCCTCGATCTCGAAGTCCACCGCCACGCCGTCAGGATCACGCACCGGACGCACCTTGGCGTACTTGATCGCCGACAGCGAGTCCGCCGCCACCGACAGCCCGGCGATGCCGCAGGCCATGGTGCGCTTGACGTCGAGGTCGTGCAGCGCCATCAGCGCCGCCTCGTAGCTGTACTTGTCGTGCATGTAGTGGATGGCGTTGAGGGCGGTCACGTACTGGCGTGCCAGCCAGTCCATCAGGCCATCCATGCGCGCCCACACCTCGTCGAAGTCGAGCACCTCGGTGGCGATCGGCTCACTTCTGGGGCCGACCTGGATCTTCAGCTTCTCGTCGACGCCGCCGTTGATCGTGTAAAGCAGCGTCTTGGCCAGGTTGGCCCGGGCACCGAAGAACTGCATCTGCTTGCCGATCACCATGGGAGACACGCAGCAGGCGATGGCGTAGTCGTCGGAGGCGAAGTCCACGCGCATCAGATCATCGTTCTCGTACTGGATCGACGAGGTATCGATGGACACCTTGGCGCAGTAGCGCTTGAAGCCGTCGGGCAACTGTTCGGACCACAGCACCGTGAGGTTGGGCTCCGGGCTCGGGCCCATGGTGTAGAGGCTGTTGAGGAAACGGAAGCTGGTACGGGTGACCAGGGTGCGTCCGTCCAGTGCCATCCCGCCCAGGCATTCGGTGGCCCAGATCGGGTCGCCGGAGAACAGCTCGTCATACTCAGGGGTGCGCAGGAAGCGCACCATGCGAAGCTTCATGATGAAGTGATCGACCAGCTCCTGGGCGCGGGCTTCGTCGATCACGCCTTGGCGCAGGTCACGCTCCAGGTAGATATCGAGGAAGCTGGAAGTACGTCCCAGTGACATGGCGGCGCCGTTTTGCGACTTCACTGCCGCCAGGTAGCCAAAGTAGGTCCACTGGATGGCCTCCTGGGCGTTGGCAGCCGGGACCGAGACGTCGAAGCCGTACTTGGCGGCCATTTCCTTGAGCTGGCCGAGTGCACGATGCTGCTCGGCGACTTCCTCGCGCAGCTGGATCACCGCCTCCAGGTCCTCGCCCTGTTCGAAGCGCTGCTGCAGCGAGGCAAACTGCGCCTGCTTGTCACGCATCAGGAAGTCGACGCCGTAAAGGGCGACCCGGCGGTAATCACCGATGATGCGTCCACGCCCGTAGGCGTCCGGCAGTCCGGTCAGCACCCCTGACTTGCGGCACTTGAGGATGTCCGGGGTGTAGACATCGAACACCCCCTGATTGTGGGTCTTGCGAAATTCGGTGAAGACCTTCTTGACCTGAGGATCGAGTTCACGACCGTAGGCCTGGCATGAGCCCTCCACCATCTTGATGCCGCCGTTGGGCATGATCGCCCGCTTCAGCGGCGCGTCGGTCTGCAGTCCAACGATGGTCTCGAGACGCTGATCGATATAGCCGGCGTCATGAGCGGTGATGGTCGAGACCAGCGAGGTGTCGAAGTCCAGCGGTGCATGGGTGGCGTTTTCCTTCTTGACGCCTTCCATCACAGTGTCCCATAGCTCGCGAGTGCTGGCCGCCGGCTCGCTGACCAGGAAACGCTCGTCACCCTCGTAGGGGGTCACGTTGGCCAGCAAGAAGTCTCGTACGTCGACGTCCTTCTTCCACTCGCCCCCGGCAAACCCTTCCCACGCTTGCGCGAATTGCTCTTTCATCGACTTGCACCTCAACAGAGTAAATGACAACGCTAGTCCTGCATGCTGAGCGACGGCCATCCCTCGGAGATGGCAGCCGGCCCGCCTGTTCGGTGGCAGCAGCGGTCGCCGCATCGGAGGCGGCGGGTGTGCTGCACGCTTCTCGATCGGCGAAAAAACACCTACCCTCGAGAGCACAATTCGACCTTAGCAGTAGTCCCGTCGCCCCTACTTGACCCGCATCATGGCGCCACAGGACAGCGATACAGCGCGAGCGAAGCGGCCAAGAAACCTGTACCAGGCCAATTTCGCGCGGCGAGGACGGCCGCCTGCGCTATGCTGACAAGGGCATACGTAGGCCTGAGCCCTGTCCCACCGCCGGGTGCCCGTGATGAACAGCTTTCCCACGCTTCTGGAGTACGGTCTGCCAGGCTTCGCCGTGGTGCTGCTGATCCTCGGCTACCACCTGCTCAACAAGACCCACACCCTGTTGCTCAATGAGCGCTCTGGCGAGACCCGAGAGGGCACCGAGTTGCGCATTCGCTATCTGCAGGAGATCTCCAAGAACGCCAGGCTGTTCATGGCGCTGAGTCTGCTGTTCTTCGTCGGTGGGCTGGCCATGGCGATGATGAAACCCTCGAGCCAGGTCAATCTTTCCATCGCCCCGCCCGAAGGCGTGCTGCCGGTCATCCGTCTGCAGGAGCGGGACATGCCGCTGGATGGCCGGGGCACGGTCGTGCTGAAGGTCCAGGACGACAATGTGCTGCGCATCTTGAACAACGATCTGCACGGCCGGCTGATCGCCATCGAGCAGGAGCGCGACGCCTTGAAGAGCCAACTGGCCGACGTCATCGCTGCAGCGGAGCGAGATTCTCCGCAGGTAGGCTTCTAATGAAGAACACGCAGGGCGCCTTGGCGTCGCGCGCGATGGCGACAGACCTGGCCGGGCCAGCGAAGGGAAAACGACGGCGCCAACCCACGTCTACGATAAACGCCCTGCTGATCGTGCTGCTGAGCGTCGGGGTGGCGTGGCCGGTGGTTGCCCAGCAGGCCCCGCTGTCCAGGGCCAAGGCGCTGTTGCAGCAGGGTGACAACCAGGCCGCCCTGCGCGAACTACGTCCTCTGCTCGAAAGTCCTGATCCGCTGGCCCGGATGGAGGGCTTGAACGCCCAGGGCTGGATTCTCTATCGGGAAGGCCGCCACGCTGACGCCTCAGCGCTGTTCGAGCAGGCACTCAGGGCGAGTCAAGGTCATGACGGCTTGCGTGAGGTGCGCCTGAAGACCCTCAACAACGCTGGCATCAACGCCTTTTCCGCCGGTGAACTCGACAAGGCTCGAAGCTACTTCGAGGCCGCACTGGCCCTCGGCAGCGACGTGGCCCCGCGCTACCTGACCATCATCACCCGCCAGGCCCCCATGCAGTCGGCCCAGCAGCAGGTCAGCGCGGGACGTGAAAAGCGCATCGAGCGCGACTTCGCGGGGGCGGTGGCCAACTACACCCGGGCGCTTGCGATCGACCCGAACAACAACGACGCGCTCTCCTACCGCGGCTACGCCTACTACCGCCTGGGCCAATACGACAGGGCCCGGGCGGATATCGAGGCGGCCCTGGCGAGCTCTCCCCAGCGGCTGGACGCACTGATCAACCTGCTCAAGGTGAGCTGCGCCAGCGGCGATGACATCGATGCGGTGCTCAAGCGCCGAGGTCACGCCATCCAGCGTCAGCGTGAGGCCATGCTCGACGACAGGGAGCTTCAGCGCCAGTGCCCCGACCTCTTCGCCAGCCTGAAACGCTGAACAACCGCCATCGGCGCGGCAAGGACGTCGCCTTGCAGTTGCCTGAACGCAGCGACGCCACCCGAAGGTGGCGTCGTGGTTGGGGCGCTTGAGCTCTTGACGTAGGCAGCCAGCTTGTCAGGCACTCAGCAGGGCGTTGAGACGCTTGACGTAGGCGGCCGGATCGTCGAGATGACCGCCCTCGGCGATGATCGCCTGATCGAGCAGGATCCGCGCCAGATCGCCGAAGCCGTCACCGTCGGCCCCTTCCAGGCGAGCGACCAAGGCGTGGTCCGGATTGAGCTCGAGGATCGGCTTGACCTCCGGCAGGCTCTGGCCCGCAGCCTCCATGATACGGCGCATCTGGAAGCCCATCTCGTGCTCGGGCAGCACCACGCAGGCCGGTGAATCGGTCAGGCGGTGGGTGATCTTGACCTCCTGAACCTCCTCGCCGAGCGCTTCCTTGACCCGCTTGACCAGATCTTCCTTGGACTTGGCGGTCTCCTCCTGGGCCTTCTTCTCGTCTTCGTCCTCGACGTCCCCCAGGTCCAGATCGCCCTTGGCAACATCGGCAAACTTCTTGCCGTCGAACTCGGTGAGATGGCTCATCAGCCACTCATCGATGCGATCGTGGAGCAGCAGCACCTCGATGCCCTTCTTGCGGAAGATTTCCAGGTGGGGGCTGTTCTTGGTGGCGTTGAAGCCATCGGCGACGATGTAGTAGATCTTGTCCTGACCTTCCTTCATCCGCTCCACGTAGTCGGCCAGGGACTGATCCTGAGTGGCGCTGTCGGTGTGGGTTGAAGAGAAACGCAGCAGGCCGCTGATCTTGTCGCGGTTGGCGTAGTCCTCCGCCGGGCCTTCCTTCAGCACCGAACCGAAGGTGTTCCAGAACGTCTGGTAGGCTTCCTTGTCCTTGGCCAGCTTCTTGAGCATGTCCAGGGCACGCTTGGTCAGCGCGGACTTGATCTTCTCTACCTTCGGGTCCTGTTGCAGCAGCTCACGGGACACGTTCAGCGACAGATCGCGGGTGTCCAGCACCCCCTTGATGAAGCGCAGGTACAGCGGCAGGAACTGCTCGGCGTCGTCCATGATGAACACGCGCTGGACGTACAGCTTGACCCCACGGGCGCCGTCACGCTCGTACAGGTCGAAGGGTGCGCGGCCCGGCACGTACAGCAGGCTGGTGTACTCCAGGTTGCCCTCGACCTTGTTGTGGCTCCAGGTCAGGGGGTCGGAGAAGTCGTGGGCCACGTGCTTGTAGAAGGCCTTGTACTCGTCCTCGGAGACCTCGCTCTTGGGCCGCACCCACAGCGCGGTCGCCTCGTTGACGGTCTCCCAGGTGGTGACCTCGCTACCGTCGACCTCGTTGCCATCGTCGTCGGTAGCCTTTTCGGTACGCGGCATCTTCACCGGTACTTCGATATGGTCGGAGTACTTGCGCACCAGGCTCTGCAGGCGATAGTCGTCGGCGAACTCCTTGGCGTCCTCCTTGAGGTGGAGGATGATCTCGGTGCCGTGCTTCTCGCGCTGGATCTCGGCGACCACGAACTCACCCTCGCCTTTCGAGCGCCACTCGACGCCGGCATCGGCGGCGTCACCGGCCTTGCGGGTACGCACGGTAATCTCGTCGGCAACAATAAAGCCAGAATAGAAGCCGACCCCGAACTGGCCGATCAGCCGGGCGTCCTTCTGCTGTTCGCCGGAAAGCTGCTTGAGAAACTCGGCGGTGCCACTCTTGGCGATGGTGCCCAGGTTGGCGATCACGTCCTCGCGGTTCATGCCGATACCGTTGTCACGAAGGGTGACGGTGCCGGCCTCGCTGTCGTGCTCGATCTCGACGCGCAGCTCGCTGTCGCCCTCGTAGAGCGCATCATTGTCCAGCGCCTGATAACGCAGCTTGTCGCAGGCGTCGGCGGCGTTGGAGATCAGCTCCCGAAGAAAGATCTCGCGGTTGGAGTACAGCGAGTGGATCATCAGGTTGAGAAGCTGCTTGACCTCGGTCTGAAAGCCCAGGGTTTCTTCGTGGGTAGCGGTGGTCATGGTAGATCGAACCCCTTTCGACATGGCGATTTCCGGGCCAGCGATGGGTCGCTGGCGGTCCAGAGTGCACGGCTCGCGCCGCACGTCATTCAAGATGACAATCGATATGGGGTCCGCGCTGCGCTTTTCAAGGCTGGCACCACCAAGTCAAGGAAGGCACCTTCAGGTCAAGGCTGGCGCCAGCAGGTCGACCTTCCCGGACCTGGGCCGACGTCCCTGGCCGTGGTCACCCGGCTAACGGCTGCCCAGGCCGGCACTCACCTACGCCGGCGCCCCCAGCACGTAGGTCAAGCGAGCCCGGGCAACCGGCGCGTCTTCGTCGTCCTGCCACGCCCATGCCTCGACATTGGCCATGCGCCGCCCTTCGCGCACCAGACGACAACGCGCGAAGGTTGGCTTCACCCCGGCCGAACTGAGGTAGTCCACGGTGACGTTGACCAGCCTCGGCAGGCGCGGCTCACGGGTCTGCGCCAGGGTATCCAGCGCTGCAGCAGTCTCCAGAAAGGCCGACACCACACCACCGTGCAGCGCCGGCAGCATCGGATTGCCAACGTTGTGGGGACGCGTCTCCAGTACAAAGCGCCTGCCGTGCTCATCGCGGTCCTCCCTCACCCCGATGAAGTCGGCGTAGGGCACCTCGCCAAGCCAGGCGTTGATCTCACCGCTGGCACGCCCACGTTCCAGCAAGCCGCTGACACTCTCGTGTGGAGCCGCCGCTATCGCACCACTGTCGGCATCGCCAACTGGGGCCTTCTCTTCGATAAGGGGATCGCCCTCGTCTTCCACAAGACCGGCGAACATGGCCTCGGCAAAACCTGCTGGCGTGTTGCGCGGCCCCAGCCGGGCAAAGTGCCCGCGGGCGCAGGCCACCACCTGTCCTTCGTGCTGCCAGGCCCGGGCCTCGGTGAACACCACCGAGTCGGTGATGGCCTCCACTTCGGCACGTACCCACAATGACGCCCCCTGACAGGCAGGGCGACGATGACTGATATGCAGATCCAGGGTGGGACAGACCTCAGGACTTGGCAGTGCCGGCAGGACCGAGGCACCGCAGGCGGTGTCCAGCAGTACGCTGAGCACCCCGCTGTGCACCAGGCTTCTCGAGCGATCACCGCACAACTCGGCGCCCCCGGGCAGATATAGGGTGACGCCGCTGGCATCCACCGCAACGACGCGCATGCCGAGCGCCTGGGTATGTGGAATGACATCGACAAAGCGCTGAAGCGCCTGCCGCCAGAGCGACACGGAGGGTGGCTGCAGGGTGCGGTGCGAGGAGGACATGAGCGGGCTCGAATTCAAACGTTTGACTGACAATCTAGACCCAGCCCGCCGACGCCACAATAGGTCCTTGGTCCGCATTTTTACCTTTTACCCGCCAAATGCTCGCCAAGCGTCAGAAACAGACGACGTACCCTGAAGCAAACGCAAAAAGCTCGAATCCGCACACTTCGAGCCAGAAAATCAAGAACAAGGCACCTTAGATGTCGTGGATATCCCGCTCCTCCCGCGGAGCATCGTCCTCGCCAATACCACGCCAGGCGCGATAGTCGGCCAGACTATTGTCCACCTTGGTCAGCAACCAGCCGACGATGACCACATCATCGAGAAGACCGAACAGCAGCAGCACATCGGGAATCAGGTCCAGCGGTGACACCAGATAGGCAAAGGCCACCGCCATCCAGCCGAAAGCCGCCCAGGGCACCGGGCGGTAGCGACCGCTGAGCACGTCCTGCAGCATCGGGATAAACAGCTTGAGCGCCCGCATTATATGCTTGAACGCTCGGGTGCGTTGGGTAAAGCGACCAATAACGGGGATTCGATCAAACAGGGCCATGGATAGTCTCCTCGACTCAATTCAGCACCAACGATTGCCGATGGTATTTATCGGGTGTCAACGGCTATCTTCATGGCGTCGACGTCGTCTTATCGCAACATGGGGGCGAAGCTGACCGGGGTCAAGTCTCGTAACCTGGCCGGGCAACTGTTCAAGGCCCGCCGGTTCGGTCACCATGTGGCTTCGATCCGACATCGATTCGCCGTCTACGGCACAAAAAGGCAGCAATGTCTTCTTCTTCACAGACCAGGAGGGTCTCCATGCCATTCGCCTTGTTTCGTCGCCTCGTGCCGCTGGTGGCAGCCACGGCACTGTGCATGCCATTGACGGCTACCGCCCAGGGCAGTGACGGCGCCATGCGCAGCGCCCTGGAAGCCGCCCGTAGCGGCAACTTCCACAACATCAACGACGCCGCCATTCGCGGCCACGCACTGGCCGGCTATGTGGCGTACTATCGTCTGCGCGATCGCCTGCCCAACGCCAGCCCTCAGGAAGTTCTCAGCTACATCTCGGCCAATGCCGATGCACCGCTGGGTGACTGGATGCGTGAGCAGGCCATCCTGCGCTACGGCAAGGCCGGGCGCTACGGCGATCTGCTGGCCGTCGCCGGCGGCGTTCCCGAGACCACCGCCGAGCAGTGCTACTACTACACCGCGCAACTGGGTCAGAGCCCCGCCGTCGCCGCTCAGGGCGGCCGCGAACTATGGCTGGTGGGTCGCTCCCAGCCGGATGCCTGCGACTCGCTATTCTCCACCCTGCGCGCCCGCGGCGAGATCGGTGGCACGGAAATCTTCGAGCGCATGATGCTGGCCTGGGAAAACGGCGAAGACGGACTGGTCAGCTATCTTGGCCGTCAATTGGGACCCGCCTGGAGCTCCGCTGCAGCAGCGCAGCAAAGCGTGGCCGCCAACCCGTCGCGACTGGCAAGCGTAGCGCGCTGCGTCGGCCCCGACTGCGCCGGCACCGCCTCCTTTGTGCGGGCCGCCATCATCGCCACTGCAGAGTCATCCCCGGCGGCGGCTCTGTCCGCCTGGCAGCAGGTCTCCGGCAGTGTGAGCCTGCCGGCCCAGTCTCGCCAGGCGCTGGAGCGCGAGATCATCTATTACGCCCTGCGCCGCGACCAGCGCAGCCTGCTCGGCTGGATCGACGGCGCCCTGGCCGGCCAGCAGGATCCGGAGGTGTTCGAACTGCGTGCACGCCTGGCCATCCGCGATCGCGACTGGGCCGCCGTCGAGCGGACCGTTGGCATCATGCCCGCCGAGACCCAGGCCAAGGCGCGCTGGCAATACTGGCTGGGCCGCGCGCTGGCCCTGCGCGGGCAGCAGGCGGAGGCGCAGGCCGCCTACGCCCGGGCAGCGGGTCAACGCGACTTCTTCGGCTTCGTCGCCGCCGACCGCCTCGGCCAGCCCTACGATCTCAACATGGAAGACACGCGTTTCAGCGAGGCCGAGCGCGCCCAGGTCGCCGGCTGGCCGACGGTGCGTCGCACCGAGGCGCTGCTGCGCGTCGGACAGGAAGGGCTTGCCAACCTCGAGTGGAATCATGCGGTACGCAGCGCAGGCCCCACCGACGCCCGGCGCCTGGCGGACTACGCCGCAGGACGCGGTTGGCACGTACGCCTGGTGCAGACGACCATCGTCGGCAAGATGCTCGACGCCCTGCCCTGGCGCTTTCCTGAAGCCTACCGGGAGGACTTCCGCCGCTGGGGCCAGGCCAACAACGTCGACCCCTACCTGCTGATGGGGATCGCCCGTCGCGAGAGCGCCTACAACCCCGAGGCGCTATCACCCGCCGGGGCCAGGGGCCTGATGCAGTTGATGCCGGGTACCGCCGCCCTGGTGGGACGCCAGGTGGGCATCGGTGATCCTGGACCCTACGGCGTGCTCGACCCGGCCACCAACATTCGTCTGGGCAGCACCTATATCCGTGACATGATCGCGCGCTACGGCGGCAACCGTATCGCCGCGGCGGCGGCCTACAACGCCGGCCCCCACCGGGTCGACACCTGGCTTGCCCGCGCGCCGGGCGAATTCGACCTGTTCATCGAGGAGATCCCCTTCAAGGAAACCCGCCGCTACGTGCGCGCGGTGCTCGAGTACCGGGTAGTGTTCGAGAGCCTGGCCCAGGGCTCGACCCAGGGCGTGCAGGTGCTGACAGCGGCCGAGAAGAGCTCGCGCTACGACGGTGCCATGGTACGTCGATGATGTGGCGGAGCCCCGGCACGTCGATGAGGTGAGATCGCCTCGCAAAGCAAGAACCCCCGGCCTGTGGTCGGGGGTTCTTGCTGTCGAGGTCCGGTTTTTGCGGTAGCTTCGCTGGCCTGTGTCTCGGGCTATTGGCCTACGCGCCGGTCGCGTCGGCTCAGGACGGCGCCCGCGTCAACGCCAGCTTGACCCCGAACGCCACCAGCACACCGCCGGTCAAGCCGTTGAGCACGCGCGAGAACGCCGGCCGAGCGAGCCAGTGGCTGGCGCTGCCCACCAATACCGCGACCAGGATCTGCCACAGGTTGGCAATCACGAAGTGGATACCGGCGAGCCACAGGGACTTCAGCAAGGCCGGATCCGTGGGGGCGATGAACTGGGGCAGAAAGGCCATGTAGAACACCACCGTCTTGGGATTGAGCACGTTGGACAGCAACCCCTCGCGCAGCGGCCGCCACGGCGACACGCGCTGGCGGCGGGCGCCACTCGCCGCCGACACCGCGAGCCCCTTGCCGGCCCAGGCCTGACGCAGGCTGGCGAGTCCCAGCCAGGCCAGGTAGCCGGCCCCGATCATCTTCAGCGCCGAAAACGCCCAGGCCGACTGCAGCAGGATCAGCGATACCCCCAGGGCGGAGATGGTGGCGTGGACAAACAGCCCCGAACAGATCGCCAGGCTGGTCAGCACACCGTCGCGCAGACCGCCCCGAGCGGTGTTGCGAATCACCAGCAAGGTGTCGACCCCGGGAGTGACGCTCAACAGCGTGATCGCCACCACGAAGCCCAGCAGCTGGGCATCGATCCAGCCTTCCATCAGCGCACGGACTCGAGGCTATCGGAGTGTTTCAGCGAAATCTGGTCGTTGAGCGTCCAGAAGTCGTACAGGATGCCGATCAAGAACAGACCACCGGTGAGCAGATAGATGATACCGGTCACCCATTTGCCCATGTAGAAACGGTGCAGGCCGAATACCCCGAGGAAGGTCAGCAGCACCCAGGCCAGGGTGTAGTTGGTGGGACCACCGCGGAACCGCAGGTCGGCCTCGCGATCCATGCTCGGGATCAAGAACAGGTCGATGATCCAGCCGATGAAGAACAGTCCGAGGGTCAGAAACCAGATGGTGCCGGTCACCGGCTTGCCGTAATAGAACCGGTGGGCGCCGAGGAAACCGAACAGCCACAACAGGTAGCCCACCACCTTGGAGTGGGTATCGTCGCTATGGATCACGGGGGCAGTCATGTGAATTCCTTGTGTCATCTTTTCCGTTAAGAGGCAGCAACGGGCGTCCGGCTGGACGCTGCTGGCCTTTCGATCTACAGTAACTTGGCGAGTCGAGGTAAGCCATTCTCGCCTGCCAGGGGTGGTCGACACCAGTGGTGTCGTTTCCCGGGTGATCGGAATCGCGAACTCGACCGCAGCGTAGGACAGCAAGTAGAAACGTCAGCAGTGGTAGTTCGATCGCTCTATTGTCGAAACACGCAATGCGCCCTTCTTTCTTGTCATGCCCACGCAACAGGGTTCAGACCACACGACGGGAGAAAAGCTCCCCGGGTGGTTGAGCCTGCACCATCATTTAGCGAGTTAAGGAAATCGACAATGGCAACTGGCACTGTCAAGTGGTTCAACGATACCAAGGGCTACGGCTTCATCTCTCCGGACGACGGCGGAGACGACCTGTTCGCCCACTTCTCCGAGATTCAGGCTGAAGGCTTCAAGTCCCTGCAGGACGGCCAGAAGGTCTCCTTCGAGGTGACTCAGGGCAAGAAAGGCCTTCAGGCCTCCAACATCAAGGTCGCCGACTGAGCCTAGTGCCTGTCTGACCTTGTCACGGGGAGATCGCGTTCTGCGTGATCTAGCCACCCCGTGAAGCAACAGCGCTTGAGCAGGATTGCCGCAAGTTGTGACGATCCTCGATCATGCGACAAGAAGGCCCACCATATGGTGGGCCTTTCTTGATGGTGGGCCTTTCTTGTTGGTCGGCAGAGCCTGCCGGGGGGCCGATCAGGTGCCGTAAGAGCTTGCCTGCAAGCCTTGGGCCCATGACCAAGCCATGACCAAGCCATGATTAAGCCACCCGGACCTGATGCCCTGCCAATACCAGCTCAGGGCGAGTTGTCGGTACGGGTCTCGACGTCGCCTTCGGCGTTGACGTCGGCATCGAAGGACGCCTCCGCGTCGGCGGGCACCTCCTCGGGGACCTGGCGCTCGGCCTGCTCGAAGGTCTCGTCGATCTTGCGCTTGGCTTCCTCGAACCGGCGTTCGGTTTCCTGAAGGATGGCGTCGACCTCCTCGCTCGATCCCTCGAGTTGCACCGGTTCCTCGACAGGGTCAGGCACCGAGGGCGCCGAGGCTTCTTCTCCGCCTGTGTCGCTCTGCTGCCCTTCACTGTCCGGTGTGACTTGGCTAGCGTTCGTTGCCTCGGCCTGCTTATAGGTCTCGTCGATCTTGCGTTGCGCTTCCTCGAAGCGACGCTCGGTCTCCTCCAGGATGGCATCGACATCTGACTCGGTGCTTTCCCCCGGCAGCGCCTGGCCCTGCTCCAGGGTGTCGGTGGCACTGCTGCCGAGGTCTACATCGGCCCCATCGGCGTCACTGTTGGTCTCCGCCCCGTCGGCCCCGGTCGACGCCGCTTCACTCGATGACTCGGACTGGGCTGCGGACATCCCGCTCTCGGAAGCGGATGGCTGTTGTTGAGTAGCTGACGGCTCTCGTTGAGTCGCTGAAGGCTCTTGTTGAGTCGCTGAAGGCTCTTCCTCAGTAGCTGAGGGCTCTTCCTCAGTAGCGGACGGCTCCTCGTCAGTTGCTGACGGCTCTTCCTGAGCAGCTGAAGGCTCTTCCTGAGCTGCGGAAGGCTCACTCTGAGACGCCGGGGGCTCCTCTCCATCACACCCAACCAGCCAAAGCGGTACGCTCAGTGCCACCAGGGCCGCCGCCATTCGAGGGGTCATTGCCATCGTCTTCTCTCCATAAAGCCTTTGTCCATGCGCCCAATCTCCATGATTGATCGCGCGCTATTGCACCAAAGCCACCCCGGCCACGCAACTTGCGTCGGCGCTTCAGCACGCCGCAATCTCGCCTATCGGGCGACGTCAATGGCGGGTCCCGCCCTGATCATTCTCCCCGGGGTGAGGCCATTCGACAGCTGTCGGGCATGGTCAGACGCAGCGCCAACGGCATGACCCGGGCCTCGAACGCGCGCTGATAGCAGGCTTCGCCGTCCAGCGTCAGCGGCAGGCGCGCCTCGCCATCTGCTTCAAAGCGCAACCAGGCGCTGCGAAAGGCGTCGACGTACTGCCCATGGTAGGGCCTGGCGCGCAGTTCCTGCATCATCGCCCGAAGCTGGCGCAGCGAGCGGAAGTCACGCACCAGCAGCACGTCGAACAGGCCGTCGTCCAGTCGCGCCGCCGGCGTCAACTGTTGACCGCCACCGGCCTGGATGCCATTGCCGATACCCAGCAGGAAAATGCCCGCTCGACTCTCCCCGCCATCCCAGGCCAGGTGGCCCTGGTAGAGCTGGTAACGCCAGGCCTTGAAGGCACCGAACACCGAGTAGGCTCCCCCGCCCATCAAGCGCTTGAGCGGCTTCGGCGTCGATGTGGTGATCTCGGCACCGAAACCTCCGGTGGCCATGTTGATGAAATAGCGATCGTTCATCCTTGGAACATCCACCCAGCGGCTGGGCAGACGACAGGCGGCGTCCAGCGACGCTGCCTGGCCGAGCGGCAGGCCCAGGGACTTGGCCAGGTCATTGGCGCTGCCCAATGGCATGATGGCAAGCTCCGGACGCTCTTCGCGCGGCAACTGCATCAGCCCGTTGACCACCTCATGCACGGTACCGTCACCACCGCCGGCGATGACCCGCTTGACCCGATCGCGTCCAGCCTGGGTGGCCTGGCGTTCGCCGTCGCCCTTTTCCCAGGTGACACGCACGTCCACATCGAGGCCGCCTCGCCGACAGGCGAAGACAGCGCTTCGCACTTCCGGCAATTGCGCCGATTGTCCGTTGAGGATCAGCCGATTGGTGCCCGGCGGCTGGGTCATCCTGACGCTTCCTTTTTCACATGAGGTTCATGAAAGTCGCACATCCTCCCTGTGCGGCGCCTATTTCATCACATCCTTCCCCCGGCATGGAGGCCCGCAGCGGCGATCCGACACCTGCCGGCCTCCAGCCACATCCTGCTGCCGACGCCGCACCTATGCTGTTGCGGGACGGGCACAATCGCAGCCATAGCGCTGACTTGACCCGTATTTCCCTTACAATTGATCAAGACACGCCCCCCTTTGCGACCGAGTTCCTGCATGATTGAACCAATTTTTGTGCTGACCGCCTTTGTTTCAGGCCTGGCCGCCATGGCCCTCAGACTACCACCCTTGGTGGGTTTTCTCGCCGGTGGCTTCATCCTCAATGCGCTCGGCTACGACGAAACGCCGGTCCTGACGCTGATCGCCCACCTTGGCGTCACCCTGATGCTGTTTACCATCGGTCTCAAGCTCAACGTCAAGACCCTGCTGCGCCCGGACGTCTGGGGAGGCGCCAGCCTGCATATGCTGGCAAGCGTCGTGCTGTTCGTAGGTATTCTGGCTGTCCTGAAGGCGATCGTCACCCTCGGCTGGCTGACGTCACCCAACGGTCTACTCGCTGGACTCGACCTGACGACGCTGCTGGTGCTGGCGTTCGCCCTGTCCTTCTCCAGTACCGTCTTCGTGGTCAAGGTCCTCGAAAAGCGAAGCGAGACCCATGCGGCCTACGGACGCCTGGCCATCGGTATCCTGATCATGCAGGACCTGTTTGCGGTGATCTTTCTCACCGCCTCCACCGGCAAGCTGCCGAGCCCCTGGGCCCTGGGACTGTTCGCGCTGCTGCCGCTGGCGCCGCTGCTGCGACGGCTGCTCGACCGCATGGGCCACGGCGAGATGCAGATGCTGTGTGGCGTGGTGATGGCCCTGGTGCTGGGCTACGGCCTGTTCGAGGCGGTCGGCGTCAAGGGGGATCTCGGTGCGCTGATCATCGGCATGCTGCTGGCGCCCCACCCCGCCGCCCAGACGCTGTCGCGCTCGATGTTCAATATCAAGGAACTGCTGCTGGTCGGCTTCTTTCTGAGCATCGGCCTTACCGCCCTGCCCAGCTGGTCGCTGTTCGGCATCGCCCTGCTGCTGGTGGCGCTGTTGCCGCTGAAGAGCCTGCTCTACCAGTTTATTCTGATGCGTTTCGGCATGCGCCACCGCACCTCGGTGCTGGCCACCCTCAGCCTGAGCAACTATTCCGAGTTCGGTCTGATCGTCGGCGCCATCGCGGTATCCAGCGGTTGGCTGGCGCCGCAGTGGCTGGTGGTGGTGTCGCTCGCGGTCGCGCTGAGCTTCGTGGTATCGGCGATCCTCAATGGCGTCAGCGAGCAGTTCTACCGCTGGCTGGAGCCACGCCTGCCACCGGTCGACGAGGCGTCGCTGTCCCCCAGCGACCGCCCCATCGAGGTCGGCGACGCCGAAGCGGTGGTGCTGGGCATGGGCCGTATCGGTCGCAGCGTCTACCGTCGCCTGACCAAGGAGTATGGACTCAAGGTGCTGGGGGTCGACTCCAATCCCAAGAGCGTGAAGATGCTGGCCGACAAGGGCTTCAATATCGTCGAGGGCGACGCCGTTGACTCGGACTTCTGGGACAAGATGCTGATGTCCTCTCAGGTCGAACTGGTGGTGCTGGCGATGCCCCACCATGCCGGTAACCTGTTCGCCCTGAAGCAGCTGCGAAGCCGCCACTTCCCGGGCAAGATCACCGCCGTGGTCGAGTACCTGGAGGAGATCGACACCATCCGCGAACTGGGCGCCCACGCGGTCTATCACGTCTACGACGAGGCCGGCCGCGCCCTGGCCGACAGCGCGGCGGAGGAAGCGGGAATCATCTCGCGTACCGAACAACTCGGCTAGGCGCTGTCCGAAAAGTCGACGAGCGAAGGTTAGACAAGGCAAAAATCGGTGAGAAAGCGCAGTTTACGGGGTGTAAATGAGCATTTTGACCGGGCTGGCGCACCAGCCGATTTTTAACGCCGTATTACCGAGCGCAGGCACTTTTCAGACAAGCCCTAGCAAGTGGCGCGCGCAGACCTGTGCAACACCCAGACGCGCTCGGCCACGGGGCTTGCCGTGGACAGGTCGGATGCGGATACTCGGGGCTCCCATGGCCAAGGCTCGTGCTCAAGGCGCGCGCCGAGGCCCTTTGCAAGCTCCACGACAAGGATGCATGGCGGTGGAAGACGTCTTTACCTGGCTGGGCGAGGCCCTTGGCACCCTGATTCGCTTTGTGGTCGATACCCTGGGCACCTTCTTCAACAGCATCGATGACGCCGCCGCCGGCTTTATCGACGGCCTGTCTCGCTCGCTGGGCATCGCACCGACCTTCTTCACCCTGGCGCTGCTGGTGCTGGGCCTTTTCTTCCTTTGGCGGGGGCTGCGCGCGATCCTCACAGGCTCCCCCATCGCCGCCCTGCTCTGGGCTCTGCTGGGCCTCTTGACCCTGGGCATGCTGCTGCCCTGACGCGGGACTGTCTCCAAGGCCAGCCGAGCCGGTAGCACACAGCACAACGCCGCCCCGAGGGGCGGCGTTGGCATTTGTGACGGTGGCTCCAGCAGCGATCGTCGTCGCTACATCAGGCCAGCGCCTTTTCCACGATCTCATAGACGTTGGGCGAGAGTTCCTCGCCACGGATGCGCTCCAGCTCGGCGCGCATCAGCGCCTGGCGAGCCTCGTCGAAGCGCTGCCAGCGGGTCAGCGGCGTGATGATGCGTGCGGCGATCTCGGGGTTCAGCCGGTTCAACTCGATCACCACGTCGGCCAGCAGGCGATAGCCTTCGCCATCCAGGCGGTGGAAGTTGACCCGGTTCTGCCCGGCAAAGGCACCGATCAACGCGCGCACCTTGTTGGGGTTCTTCAGCGAGAAGGCCGGGTGCTCCATCAGATAGCGGACCCGGTCCAGGGCGTCCGCCTGGGGACGGGTCACCTGCAGGCTGAACCACTGGTCCATCACCAGCGGATCGTGGGACCACTTGCGCCCGAAGGCCTTGAGTGCCGGATCGGCGATATCCGAGCGGCTACTGTGGACCAGCAGGGTCAACGCATGGCGCACGTCGGTCATGTTGTGGTCGGCCTCGAACTGGGCCTGGGCCAGCTCGATCGCCACCTCGTCCTCGATGCTCATCAGGTAGGACAGCGCGACATTCTTCAGGGCACGCTGGCCGATCTGCTCGGGCGTGGGCGCGTAGGCGGCGTCGCTCTGGTTGTCGCGATACAGTGCCAGCAGTTCGTCACGCAGCTCTTGCGCCAGCGACTGCTGGATGAAGGTGCGCGCGGCGTGGATGGCATCCACGTCGACCAGCGGCTGCTGTTCGGCGATGTAGGCCTCGCTCGGCAGTTGCAGCATCTCGGCCAGCACCGCCTTGTCGTCATTGCCTTCCTCGATCAGTGCGCGGAAGGCCTCGACCAGGCGCGTATCCATGACCTTCTCGACGCCATTGCGGTGGGCCGCGATCAGATCATCGAGTGCCAGCAGGGTCAGCCGCTGGCCGGCGTCCCAGCGGTTGAAGCCATCGCTGTCGTGGGCCATCAGGAAGGCCAGATCCTCCCGCGAATAGGGGAAGGACAGCTTGACCGGCGCCGAGAACCCGCGCAGCAGCGAGGGCACCGGAGCCTCTTCGATATCGGTGAAGATGAACTCCTGCTCGTCTTCACGCAGATGAATCACGGCGTCTCTACCCAGGCTCTCGCCGTCCAGGGTCATCGACAGGTCGCGGCCGCTCTTGGTGCCGACCAGGCCCAGGCGAATGGGGATATGCAGCGCCTGTTTCTCCGGCTGACCGGGGGTGGCCGGCGTGCGCTGACGCAGGATCAGGCGGTAGCGGGAGTTGGCGTAGTCGTACTCGCCGAAGGCGTCGATCTCCGGCGTACCCGCCTGGGAGTACCAGCGCATGAACTGCTCGAGATCCTGCCCGGACACCTCGGCCATGCAGTCGACGAAGTCCTCGATGGTGACCGCCTGCCCGTCGAAGCGCGAGAAGTACAGATCCGAGCCCTTGCGGAAGGTCTCCGGCCCCACCAGGTTGGACAGCATCCGCACCACCTCGGCACCCTTCTCGTAGATGGTCAGGGTGTAGAAGTTGCCGATCTCGATGTAGGAGTCGGGGCGAATCGGGTGCGCCGTGGGGCCTGCGTCCTCGGCGAACTGGGCGGTGCGGAAGAACGACACTTCTTCGATGCGCTTGACCGGCGCGGAATTGACCTCGGCCGAGAAGCTCTGATCGCGAAAGACGGTGAAGCCTTCCTTCAACGACAGTTGGAACCAGTCACGGCAGGTAACGCGGTTGCCCGACCAGTTGTGGAAGTACTCGTGGGCGACGATTCCCTCGACCCGCTGGAAGGCAGCGTCGGTGGCGGTGTTGGGGTGGGTCAGCACCGCCGCCGAGTTGAAGATATTGAGCCCCTTGTTCTCCATGGCGCCCATGTTGAAATCATTGACCGCCACGATCATGAACAGGTCCAGATCGTACTCGCGACCGTAGGCCTCTTCGTCCCAGCGCATGGCACGCTTGAGTGAGCCCATGGCGTGGTCGGTCTTGTCGAGGTTTTCTTCCTCGACCCAGATCTGCAGGGTGACGTCGCGGCCGCTCATGGTGGTAAAGCGGTCCTCGACCTTCTTCAGGTCACCGGCCACCAGCGCAAACAGGTAGGCGGGCTTGGGATGAGGATCGTCCCAGGTCACGAAGTGGCGGCCATCCGGCAGCTCTCCCCGCTCCACCGGATTGCCGTTGGACAGCAACACCGGCTCACGGGTCAGGTCGCCGATCACGGTGGTCGAGAAGGTCGCCATCACGTCCGGGCGGTCCGGGTAGAAGGTGATGCGGCGGAACCCTTCGGCTTCGCACTGGGTGCAGAACATGCCACCGGAACGGTAGAGGCCGGATAGCGCGGTATTGTCCTCGGGCGAGATCTCGACCTCGGTGTCCAGAACAAACGCCTCCGGCGCACCGGTAATCGACAGTCCCTTGCGGGTCAGTTCGTACTCGCCTTCCTCCAGCGGCTGGCCATCGATGGCGATGGCCTTGAGCGAAAGCTGCTCGCCATCCAGCCAAACCGGTGCACCCGCCTCGCGCTCGGGATGACGCTCCAGATGCAGGCGTGCCTTGACGCGGGTGGTGCCAGGCGCCAGGTCGAAGGTCAACTCGGTGCGTGAGACAAGGTAGGCCGGCGGACGATAGTCGCTCAGATGGATCGGCTGGGGGTCGGACATCGGGGATGCTCCAATCAGAAAAGTCGTCAATATTGTACGGGTACGGACGTGCCGGGCTCAAAGAACCGGCGCGACCCGGAGCACGTCGGAACCATCAGGCGAAACGGATCAGGGCGGCAGACGTCAGGACGAAGAAGCGGGCTCGGGCCGGGTCACGATCCAGATGGCGATCCCTATCAGCATGACGGTCAACCCAAGCTTCAACCACCACAGTGATACCGTGATCAACAGCACCACCACCGACAGTGACAGCATCGCCAGCGCCATCCACTTGGCATGACGGGGAATCGCACCGGATTCTTCCCAGGCCACCACCGCAGGGCCGAACCGAGGATGACTGCGAATCCAGCGAGCGAACCGCGGCGACCCCTTCGACGCCGCCCACACCGCCACCAGCAGAAAGCAGGTGCTGGGCAGCAGCGGCACGAAGGCCCCGATGACACCGAGGGCAAAGCTGGTCCAGGCCAGCAACTGCCAGGCCAGGCGACGGGTGGTGGAAATCAAGGGCGAACTCCGGCGGCGCACTCGCCACGCCAATTGGTCAAGAATTCACTTATTGAAACGCAGCAGGTGCGACGAGGCCAATCGGACGCCGCTATAAGGCCAGTAGCCTGCCGAATCCGCAGGGCCACTCGCCTCACGATGCAGGCAACAGAGACATGTCAGCCGCCGATCCGTCAGTCGCGGAAATTGTCGAACTGCAGCGCCAGATCAGGGCCCTCATCACCGCGCAGCAGTGCCATCACACTTTGCAGGTCATCGCGCTTCTTGCCGGTCACGCGTACCTTGTCGCCCTGGATCTGGGCCTGGACCTTGAGCTTCGAGTCCTTGATGCGCTTGACGATGTCCTTGGTTTCCTTCTGCTCCAGCCCCTGCTTGAGGGCGACCGTCTGACGCGCCTTGACGCCGGACAGCTCAGCGTCCTGAACGTCCATGATGCGCGGGTCGATGCTTCTGGCGATCAGCTTGTTGCGCAGGATGTCGAGCATCTGCTTGAGCTGGAAGTCGACCTCGGCGTGCAACGCCACGGATTCATCGGACAGCTCGAAACCGGCGTCGACACCGCGAAAGTCAAAGCGCCCCTGAACCTCACGGTTAGCCTGGTCCACGGCGTTCTGGGCTTCGTGGCGATCGAATTCGGACACAATATCGAAAGAGGGCATGCTCGCTCTGCTCCGCTGACAAAAACGCTAGTCTACCATCGACGGCGACCCGCAGGGTGTCACTACCGCGTCCTCCCCGGATGTCACGGAGGACGGCTCGGAAGGTGGTGTAGAAGACGGCGCCGAAGATGTCGCTGGAGCTGCCACGGACGGTGAACCCTGAGGCACGACGGCAGACTGCTCTCGAGACAGGCCCAGCGACTTGACCATGCGCCAGGCGGCACAGCCATCCTCATAGTAGTCGTCGAGCCAGCAAGCCAGGCGAAAGCCCGCCCGTCGATAGAGGCCGAGAGCAACACGATTGTCGGCCCGCACCTCCAGCGTCATGCGCTCGCAGCCACGCTTGCGCCCATCACGCTCGAGCGCCTCGAGCAAGGCCTTGCCCACTCCTTGGCCACGCGCCTCGGGGGCCACACACAGCGAATAGAGGCGCGCTGCGCGGCTGTTGCGACGAAACAGCAAGGTACCGTAGCCGAGCGGCACAACGGGGCCGGTGGCGTCCTCGGCGATCAGGGTCAGCCCATGGGCGCGCTGGAGCAGGTGGCGCAATTGGCGACGAGTGAAGCGGTCCCCCGAAAAACCGCGACTCTCCAGTCCCTCCAGGGCATCGAGATCGCTTGGGGTGGCCGAACGCAAGGCAAGTGGCATAGTGAGAGGTCCCGTCTCGGCAGCCCGACGCCCGACTCGGGCGACGTGTGTTATCTGTTGATTCTGTCTGGCCCACACGCCGCTGTCAGCCGCCGACAGAATGAATATTTTTCACTTTCTTGCCGTATTGCTTTGCCGCCAACCCAGGCGCATCCTGCCACCGTCGGCCCTGACCTCTACCCCGACTCGTGCGGTGTCCTCCGGCTTCGGGCTATCACCTTGTTTCGGCCTTGCTTCACCCTTGCTCCGCCATTGTCTCGTCCCAGTTTCGCCCCTTGTGTCGCCCCTATCTCGCCCCTTGCCGAGGAATTCTTGCGATGTGCGCCCTGCGTATCGTTGTCGACCGCCAGCGCGACTGGCAGCCCTACCACCCCAGTGACGATGTGATCGACGCCGACCACTATGTCGACGCCGCGGACATCGCCGATGCCAAGGCCACCTCGGGCGCCACCAGCGCACAGGTCATCAACCTGTGTTCCGACCTCGGCTACCTGGGCCGAGGCTACTATGTCTCGCTGCTCGCCCAGGCGCGAGGCGCCAGAGTGATCCCCAGTGTCGATACCCTCAACTCCCTGCGCCGCAAGTCGACCACCGACATGCAGCTCGAGGGCCTTACCGGACTGCTCGATGAGCTGAGCCGGCCCGCTGCAGTCGAGCGACTCGGCGATGACGTCCATTTCAGGGTGCTGTTCGGCGAATGCGTCGAGCCCCTGCTGGCACGCGTCGCCCGCCGCCTGTTCGAGCGCCTGCCCTGTCCGCTGATGGAGGCGCGCCTGAATCGCACCGCCCAGGGCTATCGACTGGTGCGGCTGCGTCCGCTTGCGCTTGGGCGGCTTCATGAAGACGAGCAGGACGCCTTCGCTCGCGCCCTCAATCGCCATTCGCTGAAGATCTGGCGTACCCCCAGGGCGCGGAGGCGCTATCGCTTCGACCTGGCCATGTTGATCGACCCTGAAGAACACCTGCCGCCCAGCAACAAGGGCGCTCTCAAGCAATTTATCCGCGCCGGTCGGCGCCAGGGCATCAATGTCTCGCTGATCACCCATCGCGACAGCGCCCGGCTGGCCGAGTTCGACGCTCTGTTTCTGCGCCAGACCACCGCCCTCGACCACCCCACCTGGCGCATGGCCCGACGTGCCGAACACGAAGGCCTGGTGGTCATCGACGCGCCCCAGGACATTCTGCGCTGCACCAACAAGGTCTATCTGCATGAACTGCTTCGCACCCGGGGGGTCGCCGCTCCCGAGGGACTGTTGCTCAAGCGTTCGGATCGAGCACGTCTCCTCGAGCAGACGCAGGGTCTCAGCTACCCGAGGGTGCTGAAGGTCCCCGATGGCGCCTTCTCCCGTGGCATCGTCAAGGTGATATCCAGCGAATCGCTGGCGCGGGAAGCCGATACCCTGTTCAAGAGCTCGGACCTGCTGTTGCTGCAGGAATGGCTGCCTACCGAATACGACTGGCGCATCGGCGTGCTCGACGGTGCTCCGCTGTTCGCCAGCCGCTACTACATGGCCCGTGGCCATTGGCAGATCTACGATCATTCCGGTTCTCGCACCCGCAGCGGCGGCTTCAGCAGCCACCCCATCGACGAGGTGCCGGCCGCCGTGCTGCGTGCGGCGCTCAAGGCCACCCGGCTGATCGGCAATGGCCTCTACGGTGTCGACCTCAAGCAGGTCGGCGACCGTGTGCTGGTGATCGAGGTCAACGACAATCCCAACATCGATGCGGGCATCGAGGACAGCGTGCTGGGTGCGGCGCTCTACGATCGCCTGATGGAGGTCTTCGCCAGGCGCATGGAGGCGCGCCGACAGGCACGCTCGGCCAACACGGCGTCGCCCCAGGCGGGACGCCAGAGCCTGCCTGCCAATGACCCCGGCTGATGTCGGCAAGCGTATCGGGCTGACGCCAGCGTCCGCCTCGGCTACCCTGCGCTTTTGACCAGACAGCGGGAGCCGGCATGAGCGAGCAGGACAGAAACACCCGACACAAGAAGGCCATGGAGAAGCTCAAGTCCCACGTCGACGCCAAGGTCGCCGCCGCCGACGAGGAACGCGGGCTGGTGCTGGTGTTTACCGGCAACGGCAAGGGCAAGACCACCGCCGCCTGGGGCACCGTTACCCGCGCCCTGGGTTACGGTTACCGGGTGGGCGTGGTGCAGTTCATCAAGGGACTGTGGGAGTGCGGAGAACGCGACCGACTCGAGGCCGACGACAACCTCGAGGTGGCGATCATGGCCACCGGTTTCACCTGGGATACCCAGAATCGCGAATCGGACACCCAGGCCTGCCGCGAGGTCTGGCAGGAGGCCAGCCGCATGCTGGCCGACCCCGAGGTCTATCTGGTGGTGCTCGACGAGATCACCTACATGCTCAAGTTCGGCTACCTGGACATCGACACCGTGAAAACGGCCATCGCCAACCGGCCTGCCGAGCAGACGGTCATCATCACCGGGCGCAACGCCCATCGCGAACTGGTTGCCATGGCCGACACCGTGACCGAGATGCAGGAGGTCAAGCACGGCTTCGCCGATGGCCTCAAGGCTCGCCGCGGCATCGACTTCTGACCACATCCAACTCCGGCACGCGTCCCGTGCCACGATAGGCGCCTAGCGCCGCGTGCCACAAGAGCCGCTCGTCTCGACGACACAGAGCCCGACGCCAGCCGGGCTCTGTTCGCCGAGACCGGACGCCCCGGACCGGCGTTGGCCTCCCCCGGGTGCGCCGAGGGAGACCGCTGCCCAGCTACTCCACCTGCTACTCCACCTGCAACTGGCCGTCGTCGATCATCTGCTGCAGGAAGGTCGCCGAGTCCTGTCCCCCCATGTCGACGCCATTGAGGGTAATGACCTGATCGGCATCGCCTCCTGTATTGCCGATGCCACCGTCGCTCTTCACGTACAACACGGTATTTCCGCTACCGTCCTCCTCGGCGTAGAGGTAGTCATTGACGCTTGCCTCGGTCGCTCCATCGAGTAGATCCGACATCTCCAGGCGATCGGACTCGGCGTCACTGCCGACGTCTCCCAGGGTAAAGTCATTGATCTCATCACTGGCAGGCGTTGCACTGGTCCCAGCGTCGCCATCATTCCAGGCGACCACATCGGCACCGGTGCCCAGATCGATGATATCGTTGCCCGCGCCGCCATCGAGCGTATCGTTGCCCGCGCCGCCATCGAGCGTATCGTTGCCCTTGCCACCAACCAGGGTGTCATTACCTTCTCTGCCAAGGAGGGTATCCCCCCCGGCGCCGCCGATCAGGGTATCGTTGCCGTCGCCGCCGTCCAGGGTGTTGATCCCGCCTTCATCACGCGACTCGTCAATCAGGTCATCGAGATTGTCCCGGATATAACCGATCATTTCGCCATCGGTGGGTTCGGTACCACCATTGACTCCCCACTTGACGTATTCGTAGAGCCCTTCGTAGCCCAGACCGTCATGCCCGCCCGCGGTAAAGACCTCACCGGTGTCGGTATTCGTCCAGGCCAGATGGTCACTGTTGAGCACATCGCCGATCAGGATGTCGTCGCCGCCTCCGCCCGACAGGACGTCATCGCCAAGTGGCAGAAGCCCTCCTGCGGCTTCCTGGATGGCACTGTTGAGACCGTCCTCGTCGTTGACGATCTGCACCTGGCCGACCGAATCATTGAAGGTCGTACCGCTGATGGTCAGGCTTCCAGTGCCGTCAACCTGGCTATTGTCGAAGTACTCAAGCGTTTCCTCGTTGATCCCGTTGCCGATGCCGATGGCAGCAACCTCGACATCATTGGCGACCAAGTCATTGAAGGCGGCGATCGATTGCGTCATCACCGCGGTGCTGTTGTTGCCTCCGGGGCCGCTGAAGCCACCTGAGCTATTGACATGGTAAGTCGGCTCACCGTCGGTCAAAAACAGCGCAAGGTTCTTGTAGCCAGAGGTCGTGCCCGCAATTCCCTCGAAGAACGTCTCGGATTCGTTGAACCCTGCCTCGTAGTTGGTGCCCCCTGAAGCCACCATGGCCTCGATATATGCCATGGCCAGGGCCAGATCGCCAGGGCCGAAGTCCTCGATGATCAGCGAGTTGACCGACAGGCCAGCGCCATTGACTCCAGGACGAACCAGGGAGTCAAAGTCCACGATCTGCAGATTGATCGTGCCGCCGTAAGTCTGGAGATGCTCCAGCAGGTTGTTCAAGGCGTCCTTGGCCAGTTGCATGCGCGTCTTGCCGCTGGAACCGGAAGCATTGCCCATGCTGCCCGAGCTGTCGATGATCAGTGACAGGTTGTAATTCTCCGGCTGCGCCTGGGTCACCCCGCCGGCGTCGCCGATCAGCACGTCGTCGCCATCACCACCGGCCTGTTCGCTGCCTTCGTTGTCATCCACGTACAGGATATCCGGCGCCTCTCCGTTAAGGGTCAGGGTGCTCTCGAGCTTATCCCCGTCGCCATCGACACCGACCAGACCGAGGGGCACCTCGAAGTCCTCGCGCTGCTCGCCGCTGCGATGGTTGATGTCACCCAGTGACAGATCGCCAGGGGACTCACTGCCACTCTGCTGCGCCTCGATGGAGACCGCCTCGAAGGGGCGATCGTCACCGGTGCTCAGGCGCACCTCCCAGCCATCCTTCAAGCCGTCGACCTCAATGCCATCGCCGGTATCGACCAACGACACCCTTACCGTGACATCCACGCCCCGAACGTCGAACACCTTGACGTCATCGACGCTGAGATCCATGGCGGCACCGCTGGTCGCCCCTGGATCACCGCTGCCTGCGCCTTCAGCATCGAACACGACGGCAGAGAGCAACAGAGCGGCGGTGACACCGTTGGTCACATGGACCTTCTGCGAATAGCTCGTCAGGCCAACGTGGTCCTGCCA
Source organism: Halomonas sp. BN3-1 (assembly GCF_003056325.1). NCBI lineage: Bacteria > Pseudomonadati > Pseudomonadota > Gammaproteobacteria > Oceanospirillales > Halomonadaceae > Halomonas > Halomonas sp. BN3-1. Next base: position 56,329 of record NZ_PYVV01000019.1, read on the forward strand.
CTCGGGCGTCGCCCCGGAAGCGGTAACGCCCTTGAGCGCATCGATGCGCAGGGTCCCGTCGGTACCGAGAGCGATACGGCCGTCGCTATCCTGGTCGGTCGTTCCCGACAGCAAGAGGTCGTTGACCGCGACGTCATCACCGGCGTGCAAGGCCAGGTAGTCACCGATCGTCTGGGCATCTGCCGGGCTTGAGTCGAACGCCTCGCCATTGGTGATCGCACCGATCACCTCGACGCTGTAGCCATCACCTGCTGCGTTGAGGGTGACGCTGAAGCCGTCCTCGGCACCGTCGGCACTCTCGGCGTACAGCGTCGTTCCGTCGGCGCTCAAACGGTAGTTCAGCGGCTTGCCGTCCACCCGCAGCGCGTTGCCCTGGCTATCGGTCGCCGGCTGACCGTCGAGGGCGGCGGCAAAGACTACCTCCCCGACCCCATCGGCTCCGACGTTGGGCCCGAAATCCAGAGTGCCGCTGCCATCCTCCAGAGCGTGCTCCGCATTCGAAAACGCCTGGGGCACGTCATCCTTGATCGCGATACTCAGGACAGCGTCATCGTTGACGTCGCCGTCGCTGTCCTCGATCACCAGCGCGAAGTCGTCCTTGATTCCGTCGGTGGCGGTGCCCTGGGTCGAATGGTCTTCGGTATTGTCAGCCAGGGTGTAGCTGTAGGTGTAGTTGCCACCGGAGGTGGTCACCGTCAGCGTACCGTAGTTGCCCTGCACGGTACCGCCACCGGTCACGTCGACCGGGGTGCCATCCTTGTCCTTGATCTTCAGCGACTCGAGAGTGTCGTTGCCGGTATCGATATTGATCTCACCGCTGGTGGTCTCGAGGTTGGTCGACGCCTGGCTGCCACCGTCGTTCAGACCCGCCTCGTCCACCTGATTTGCAGCACCACCTTGCGGAGGCGTGGGCTTGATCTCGACCTCCGGTGTAGAGTCCACGGTGATGGTCAGCGTCGCGGTGCTGGTATCGCCGTCGGCGTCTCGGATGCTGTAGCGGATCACCGCGTTACCCTCGAAGCCATTGGCTGGCGTGAAGGTGATATTGCCGCTGGTGTCGACGCCACTGATGGTGCCGCTGCCACTCTCCAGCTTCACGCTGTCGATATCCATGGTGATCGGTCCATCGGCACCAGGGATATCCTTGCCCCCGGCCGTACCGTCGAGCACATTGACGGTGATCGGCTGGTTCTCATCGGTCTCGGCGGTGTCATCCTTGGCCTCGGGCACGTCATCCTTGATGTCGATGGTCAGGGTGGCCGGATCACTGGCGTCACCGTCGGAGTCGGTCACCACCACGCTGAAGGCGTCCTGCACAGCGTCGCTGGCGGTACCCTGGCTGGTGTGATCCGTGCTGTTGTCGGTCAGGGTATAGCGGTACTGATAGGTCCCCGCGCTATCCTTCCACACCTCCAGGGTGCCGAGGTCTCCGTCCACCTCGACCGGATTGGCCTCGGTACCGTCGGTCACATCGATACCATCGATCTCCACCTTGGCCAGGCTGTCACTGCCGGTGTCGATGGCGAGCGACCCCAGAGTGGTCTCGAGGTCGGTGGGGGCCTTGCTCCCGCCGTCGTCGAGACCCGCCTCGTCCACCTCGCTGTTGCCCGAGGCATTGGGCGACTCGGGATTGACCTCGATCTCGGGCGTGGCGTCCACGGTGATCGTCAGGGTCGCGCTGCTGATATCACCGTCGGCGTCGCGGATCGAGTAGTTGATCACCGCGTCACCCTCGAAGCCGTCGGCCGGCGTGAAGGTGATATTGCCGTTGGCGTCGACGTTGGTGATGGTGCCGCTGCCGCTTTCCAGGCTCACGCTGTCGGTGACGAAGGTGTAGGGACCGTCGGCCCCGGCCACGTCAGGCTCGCCCGCCGTACCGTCGAGCACGTTGACGGTGATCGGCTGGTTCTCGTCTGTCTCGGCGGCGTCATCCTTGGCAAGGGGCACGTCATCCTTGATGTCGATGGTCAGGGTGGCCGGATCACTGGCATCACCATCGGAGTCGGTCACCACCACGCTGAAGGCGTCCTGCACAGCGTCGCTGGCGGTACCCTGGCTGGTGTGGTCCGTGCTGTTGTCGGTCAGGGTATAGCGATACTGATAGGTCCCCGCGTTATCCTTCCACACCTCCAGGGTGCCGAGGTCTCCGTCCACCTCGACCGGATTGGCCTCGGTACCGTCGGTCACATCGATACCATCGATCTCCACCTTGGCCAGGCTGTCGCTGCCGGTGTCGATGGTGAGCGACCCCAGAACGGTCTCCAGGTCAGTGGCGGCCTTGCTCCCGCCATCGTCGAGACCGGCCTCGTCCACCTCGTTGTTGCCCGAGGCGTTGGGCGACTCGGGATTGACCTCGATCTCGGGCTCGTCGTCCTCCACCTCCACCCGCCAGGTCGCCTGGCTGGTATCACCGTCGTTGTCGGTCAGGGTATAGAGGATCTCGGCGGTCCCCTCGAAACCCGCCGCCGGGGTAAAGGTGATGGTACCGTCGGCGTCGAAGTCCAGGCTGCCGGCGGTGCTGTCCACCAGTTCTGCAGCGGTCAGCTCGGCGCCATCGGCACCGAGCGTATCGGCGCCTGGCCCATCGTTGATAACGTTCAACATGACCGGAGCATTGTCGGACGCGCCGATAGTCTCGTCATCCTCGGCCTCGGGCACGTCGTCCTTGATGTCGATGGTCAGCGTGGCGCTGTTGTTGACGTCGCCGTCGCTGTCCTCGATCACCAGCGCGAAGTCGTCCTTGATTCCGTCGGTGGCGGAGCCCTGGGTCGAGTGCTCTTCGGTGTTGTCAGCCAGGGTGTAGCTGTAGCTGTAGTCGCCGTTCGACTCGGTCACCGTCAGGGTGCCGTAGACGCCTTGCACAGTACCGCCATTGGTCACGTCGACCTGGGTGCCATCCTTGTCCACGATCTTCAGCGAGGCCAGGGTGTCACTGCCGGTGTCGATGTTGATCGCACCGCTGGTGGTCTCCAGATCGGTGGCCGCCTGGCTGCCGCCGTCGTCGAGACCGGCCTCGTCCACCTCGTTGTTGCCCGAGGCATTGGGCGACTCGGGATTGATCTCGATCTCGGGCTCGTCGTCCTCCACCTCCACCCGCCAGGTCGCCTGGCTGGTATCACCGTCGTTGTCGGTCAGGGTATAGAGGATCTCGGCGGTCCCCTCGAAGCCCGCCGCCGGGGTAAAGGTGATGGTACCGTCGGCGTCGAATTCCAGGCTGCCGGCGGTGCTGTCCACCAGTTCTGCAGCGGTCAGCTCGGCGCCGTCGGCACCGAGAGTATCGGCGCCTGATGCGTTGGTGATGACATTGATACTCACCGCCGTATCGTCGGTGGTCTCGACGGTAGGATCGTCCTCGGCGCGGGGCGCGTCATCCACGATCAAAATGTCGAGCGAGCCGCTGGCGCTACTGCCGTCCACGTCCACCGCCTGCACATTCAGGCTCTCGAGATAGCCGCCATCGGTGGCGCCGGCAACGCTGTCATTGTCGACGTTGTCGGTCAGTTCATAGGTGTAGCTGACGGTGCCCCCTGCGGCCGAACCGGTGAAGCCGGTCAGCGTCACCACACCATGATCGGTGACGATGGTGACCGGCGAGGTCCCCAGGGCATCAAGCTGGGCAAGCGTCAGGGAAACCGGCCCCACCGTCAGGGTGGCCAGGCCATCAGGTGAATCAAACCCAAAGGAGCCGGTGCGAACCAGCTGGGTGGCGTCGCCACGGCTACCGCCGGCCAGGTCTGCTTCGAACAGCACTTGTTCGGCACCGGCGGCGCCAATCGGCAGCTCGCCAGGGCCGCCAGGACCACCAGGGCCGTCAGGACCACCAGGGCCGTCAGGACCACCAGGGCCATCAGGACCACCGGGGCCGTCAGGACCGCCGGGGCCCGATGGATCGGGGCCGTCGAGACCGGTCAGGGTGACACCTTCGTCGTCATCGCCGGGATCCACCGCGTCGACACCGGTGAAATCGCGCTCGATGGGACCATCGCGCCCCTCAAGGCCAAACTGGAAGGCCAGCGGATCCACCGTCTCCACGATGCGCAACAGACGGACAAAACCACTGCCCTCGTCGTCCCCTCCCCCGCCGGTGCCGCCGGCCGCCGGATCCTCAAGATCATCGAACAGGTCGCCTTCGCCGGAGTCGATGGCGGCCAACAGCTCGTTGAGTTCTTCGTCACCCAGCACGTTGTCGGCCTGCTCGGCGATCTGGGCGAGAGCCGCGAGTTCATCGTCCGTGGAGCCGGACGCCTGGGTGCCCTCGGGAACCGGTGCGTCAATGCCGACAGCCGCGCCAGCCGTCACCGGGCTGCCCAAAGGGGTCGCGGGCGCGACGATGGGCGCCGAGTCGTCGGTGGTCTGCACAATACCCTGATCGACCAGCGAAGGGCCGGCCGGCTCGGTGGTGGAAGGCAACAGGCGCACCTGTCCGCTACCGGAAAGTGTCACGGGGTCGCCGACGCCACCGGGCGAAATCGAGATTTCACCACCCTGTGACGTCACCAGGCGCTCCCCGTCGCTGATCACGTCTCCCGGCCTGAGTTCGCGAAGGCTACCATCGGTGCCCTGAACAAAAGCCTGCCCCTGTACCATCACCACCGTCGCCGTGCTCATGTCGCTTCCCCTGATGCTCGTTGTCGTTTATCGAGCGCGCCCAAGGATATTTCTGCCCTCGATAACGCACCTTATCGGCACACTGTGGAAGTAGTATTAGCGAAGCTTTTTTATGACTAGCATTGGACTCAAGTACAGTGAATTTGGGATCCATCTATTCAATTGATGTTTTATGCAAACTTCTGAAAACAACGCTCATATAATTAACGCCAATAACTTCGCGTCATTCATACTTAACTAACACCAATGATGGCGAGAAACTTCATGCTCGTCTGTGTACGCATGTGAGCCTCGGTCCCTCCCGGTAACCCTGCCCGCCTCTTACTCAAAACATAAGCCACTGTTCAACATAGCATTCCTCCCCTCATTCGCTGATGGCGCTGTTTCACTGCCGGGTCATCCAGCTCGACGTTCGCCGCGGCTCGACGCCTGGCAGCTCTGCCGCTACTCGGCGTCGACAACGTCAGCATGGCGATCGTCATGCCGCAAAAACCGTCTCAAGCATGATGCTCCGATCGGCTGCTGATCGGCGAAACGTAAAAAAACAGTGTTTTCACTTTATTTTCAACAACTTATCACACAGAAAATCATTGGCGTATCCATAGGGCAACATATAACTATCTGATTTTAAATGCTTTATACGAACGTCGCACACCATTGTCTCTTAATGGCGACACTCCGCCCGACCATCGGCCATCCCGGAGAACGCTCACTAGAGCACGACTCCCAATAAGTTGTTGTTTTTAAAATACAAAAAGATAAATGGATCGATCCTTGCCCTCATTGCGGTCAGAACAAGGCTTTCCCGGCGTCCCTCCGACGCCCGAGGCAAGGCCGCCAATATCACAAGCGACGGCAAGGAGTGAGTTCATGAAAATCACGATTCACGGCTCGGGTTACGTAGGACTGGTCACCGGCGCCTGCCTGGCCGATGTGGGACACGACGTGATGTGTGTGGACGTCGATCAGGTCAAGGTCGCCCGCCTCAAGCGCGGTGAAGTACCGATCTACGAACCAGGCCTCGAGGATCTGATCCGCCACAATATGGAAGACGAGCGCCTGACCTTCTCCGATAGCCCGGAGGAAGGGGTGGCCCATGGCCTGTTGCAGTTCATCGCGGTGGGAACGCCCCCTGACGAGGACGGCAGCGCCGACCTGACCCACGTGCTTGGCGTGGCCCGTACCATCGGCCAGCACATGGACGGATATCGCGTCATCATCAACAAGTCCACCGTCCCGGTGGGGACCGCCGACAAGGTTCATCAGGCGGTGGCCGATACCCTGGAGGGACGCCAGGCCGAGGTCGACTTCGACGTCTGCTCCAACCCGGAATTCCTCAAGGAAGGCGCGGCAATCGAGGACTTCTCGCGGGGGGCGCGGATCGTCATCGGTACCGACAGCGACAAGGTCCGCAAGCTGATGCGCGAGTGCTATGCCCCCTACAGCCGCCAGCGCGACAAGCTGATGTTCATGGACGTGCGCAGCGCCGAACTGACCAAGTACGCCGCCAACGCCATGCTCGCCACCAAGATCAGCTTCATCAACGAAATCGCCAACCTGGCCGAGCACCTGGGTGCGGACGTCGAGCAGGTCCGCCACGGCATCGGCAGCGACCCGCGTATCGGCTACCACTTCATCTATCCCGGCTGTGGCTACGGCGGCTCCTGCTTCCCCAAGGACGTCAAGGCACTGGCCCGCACCGCCAGCGAGGTCGGCGCCCCCGCCCGCATGCTGCAGGCGGTGGAAACGGTCAACGACGCCCAGAAGACGCGGCTGTTCGACAAGCTGGAACTGGCGCTCCACGGCAACCTCAAGGGCCGCACCATCGCCCTGTGGGGACTCGCCTTCAAGCCCAACACCGACGACATGCGCGAGGCGCCGAGCCGGGTACTGATGGAACAGCTGTGGCAAGCCGGCGCCCGGGTCCAGGCCTACGACCCCGAGGCCGCCGCCGAGTGCCATCGCATCTACGGCGAGCGCTCGGACCTGTGTCTCTCCAAGCAGCGTGACGCTGCCCTGGAAGGCGCCGACGCCCTGGTCATCTGCACCGAGTGGAAGGCCTTCCGCACCGTCGACTTCGACAAGATCGCGCGCACCCTCAATCACCCGCTGGTGATCGATGGACGCAACCTCTTCTCACCCGAGGACGTCGAAGCGGCGGGTCTCGAATACTACGCCATGGGTCGCGGCGCCTCCCTGCAACACCCCCGGGTGTAAGGACGCCACCATGTCATCGCTACCCAAGCACACCTCCGTGGCCAGCAAGGCCACGGAGCTGACCACCCTGGCGCTGCTGCTGTCGCTGCTGATCGTGCTGGTCAGCGAGTTGCCCTCCGAGGTGTTCTCGCCGGCGTCGAAGAGCTTCTTCTTCGCCATTGGCGCGGTCGGTGCGTGGCGCTATTCATGGTGGTTCGTCCAGGCGCTGCGATCGGTGTGGTACAACCGCCGCGTCTTTCCACAGATGCGGGCCGAGGCCGACGCCCTGGGAGAGTCCGGCAAGCCGTCAGAGCTCTACGTGCTGTGCACCTCCTTTCGCATCGACCCCGACGTCTGCTTTCGGGTCTACGACGCACTGATCGAGGAGACCCGGCACTATGGCGTGCCGACCACCATCTTTGCCTCGGTCTCGGACCAGACCGACGTGGACATCATCTCCCACGTGCTGCAGGAACACCGCTGGCCGTCGCATATCGAGGTCCGCTACATGTTCCAGAAGGGCGACGGCAAGCGTTCGGCCATGGCCGAGGTGCTGCGTGCGATCTCGCGCCGGGCCCCGGCCCCCGACGCCCTGCTGGTGTCCATGGACGGGGATATCCTGCTCGAGCCCGGAACCCTGGAGCGCTCGCTGTCGTTCTTCGCCCTGCGCGATGATCTCGGCGCCCTGACCACCAACAACAGCGCCATCGTCACCGGCAACGATGCCACCAAGGAGTGGTACGACCTGCGTTACGCCCAGCGTCATCTGGTGATGAGCTCGATGTCGGTGTCCGAGCGGCTGCTGGTCCTGACCGGCCGCTACAGCGCCTTCCGCGCCGACCTGGCGACCCACCCGGACTTTATCGACATGGTCGAGAACGACCACGTCGAGCATTGGCGCTTCGGCAATTTCAAGTTCCTGTCCGGGGACGACAAGTCGACCTGGTACTGGTTGCTCAAGAACGGCTGGAAGATGCTCTACCTGCCGGATGTCTACGTCTCGGGATTCGAGGAGCTGCCGGACCGCAAGCGCTTCTTTGCCTCGACCACCGACCTGATGCGTCGCTGGTACGGCAACATGCTGCGCACCAGCGGTCGCGCCATTGCCCTGGGGCCGAGGCCGATGGGGCTGTTCACCTGGTGGAGCCTGATCGACCAGCGGCTGTCCATGTGGACGACCCTGATCGGCCCCATCGTGGCGATCCTGGTGACGCTGTTCGTGCGGCCGTCGTTCATCTTCGCCTATGCCCTGTGGATCCTGTTCACCCGCGGGATCTCCACCTCGATCCTGGCCTGGCAGCGTGGTCGCTTCAGCCTTCTGTGGATCCCGCTGATCTACTACAACCAGGTCTACGGCGCCCTGCTCAAGACCTACGTGAGCTTTCGCTTCAACCGTCAGAAGTGGTCACGCCAGGGCATTTCTGCCGGTGAGCCTGGTGACGAAAAGGCGGTACGCCGCCAGCGTCGCATGGGGCATCTGCTGCATGGCTTTCATGTCTGCCTGATGTTGTTCGTGCTGACCCTGGCCACCGGCGTACTGAAGGTACCCGACGCTACCTCGCTGAAGATCCTCGAACGGGCAGGCCCGGTGCCCGGCGACACTGCCGCGCTGCCTGACGCCAGTCGCTGGCTGGCCAGCCGCATCGAGGACGGCTCGGGCGAGCTACACCTGCCCGCCGGTGAGCTACGGATCAGCGATCGGCTGATCGAACGCCTGGGCGCAAGCAGCATCGGCGAAGCCACCAACCTCAGCGGCAGCCCCCAGGGCACCACGCTAGAGGTTCCGCCGACCTTGATCGATCACCTCAAGGACGCCCAGGGCACCACACCAGCCCCCGGCGATCTGTTGAGCTGCACCGACCAGCAGCGCTGCTCGCTCGATCTTCACGACACCAGGCTGTCGCTGAGTGACCTGCGCATCCAGGTGCAGCCACGCCACGGCTGATAGCCACGCCACGGCTGACAACGACGACACGGCCACACTTTGTCGCTGGGCCGCATGTACGGCCAGACACCGCCACGGCTCAGCGAATACTGACTTCAGGACACCGATATGAGCGATTACTTCGACGACAAGGACACCTCAACACCCCGCCACGAGCCTGCTCGTCAGCCGGACCCCGCGCCGCGCGCCGAACCTCATCTGGGCGATGCGCGCTCTCAGCCGCGCCAAGAAGAGGCACCGGCAGGCTCGGGACTGGCCCATGAGCGCCGCGATGAACGCCGCTACATCCGCGTTTCGCCGACCTTCGAGGTGCGCTTCGATGACGGCAACCGCTTCCGCGGGCTGGACCTGTCCCAGGGCGGCTTCGCCATCGAGAGCCCGCGCCCGATGCGCCAGGACGCCAGGGTGCGCGGCAGCATCGCCATCACCACCGCCAGCGGCGAGCTGCTGGTGCCCGTGAGCGCCCAGTGCCGCCATAGCCTGGCGCTGGAAGGTCGCGGTGGTGCACACCACGCCGGCTTCGAGATCACCGACATCTCCCCCTCCCACCTTGAGCTGCTGCGCCGCGTGGTCCGCGCCCACCTGGCCGGCCGACCGCTGGACGTCGAGCAGATGGTCCAGGGCGAGGATGCCCAGACCCCACGCAAGCGTCGCGGCACCGGCAGCACGCCCCAGGCAGCGGCTCGTCCGCCGAGACCCATGGGCCGCTACGTGGCGCTGTTCATCGGCTTCGCGGTGCTCGCGGTGGTCGCGGCGGCCACCGCCTACCGCAACTTCATGCTGATCGAGCCCAACTTCGCCGCTGTCACCGCGCCACGCATCGACATTCGTGCACCGAGCCCCGGCATCCTGATGGCGCACGAGCTCAAGGCCGGTGACCGTGTCACACGGGACGAGCAGCTCACCCGGGTCAAGGACGTCGATCTGGAGTCCGACCTGATCCTGGCCGAGGCCGCCCAGCGCTACAACAGCCAACTGATCGAGAACCTTCAGGAAAACCTCGACGGCGCCAATGGCGGACAGGTCAGCCTGGCCAACTCCGCCGAGCCCGGCAACGGTGACGCCGTGAGCTTCGAGACGGTGTCCCCGGACATCGCTCGTGCACGTATCGATCAGTTCGAGACCGCCCGAGACTTCCAGGCGTCCAGGGTCACCGCGCTGCAGGCGCGCCAGTCCCAGAACGAGATCTACAGCCCCTGCGACTGCCTGGTGGCGTGGGCGCTGTCGAGCTCCGACGGCACCTATATCAACGAAAGCGAAAAGATCATGACGCTGATGCGTACCGGCGACGACGAGGTCATGGTCGAGGCGCTGGTGCATATGGACGACATCGATCGCATCGAGCCCGATCAACTCGCCTATCTGTCGCTGCCCAACGCCTCCGGCCCGATCAGCGCTCGGGTGCGCAGCGTGGCGCTGGACATCGAGCGCCAGCCGCGCGCCGGCTTCCCGAGCTGGGTACGCCAACAGCAGAACGTCGCCAGCGTGCTGCTGGTACCGGAAAAGCCGCTGCCGGTGGAAAGTGTCGGTACTCCGGTGGACGTGCGCTTTACCGAACAGGCCCTGCTGGGCGCCACCGCCGAGTGGATCTGGCAGAGCGGCCGCCGGGTGGTCCAGCAGGCCAGCCAACTGTTCTCGGGCATTGGTGACAACGACGCCGCCGACACCGCCGGCTGAGCCACGCTCTTTCTTTACACGTATCCGTTCCACTTGCCACGACCACCGCGGTGGTCGTGAGCCAACAGGAGTACGAACGCCATGTCGACACTGACGACGCGCCTGTCCGCCACCCTGCTGGCCATCTGCGCTACCCAACCCGCCCTGGCGGACAACGGCGCCAATGACAGCGACGCCGATCAGCAGAGCCCCGGCGTCCCCCAGGTCGCCGCCTGCTCGGCGCGCCATCCGCTGGTCGCCTCACCCGCCCCTGCGCTGGGTGAGAAAAGCGCCCACGACGCCATCCGCGAAGGCTTCGACACCACCCGTACCTGGGGCACCGAGGAGAACGTCGAGCTGTTGTCGGGTCATTCGGCGACACCGGCGCTCAGGGTCCTCTATCCCGAGGACACCTCCTCGCCTGGCGACACCGACACCGGGGGCGCCGGCTTCTACACCGAGCCTTCCGCGCTCGAAGGCCGCGATCACGCCTGCCTGAGCTACCGGGTTCGCTTCGAGAGCGGGTTCAACTTCGTCAAGGGCGGCAAGCTGCCGGGACTCTACGGCGGCGAAGCGCCCAGCGGCGGTGACGATGTCACCGGCGAGAATGGCTTCTCCATGCGCTACATGTGGCGCGAAGACGGCCAGGGTGAACTTTACGAATACGTGGTCGGCGGCGAGGGCGACTACGGCGACTCGGTGGCCCGAGGCCGCTTCACCTTCCCCACCGGTCAGTGGGTCACCCTGGAGCAGGAGATCATCCTCAACGACCCCGGCAAGGCCAACGGCATTGCCCGGGTGTGGGTCGATGGTCGGCCGGTGCTCGAGCAGACCAATCTCACCTACCGTACCGACGACGACGTGCACATCGATGGCCTGATGTTCTCGACCTTCTTCGGTGGCCACGGTGAGGACTGGCGCACCCCCAGTGACCAGCACGCCGACTTTGCCGACTTCCGTTTCTACGCCCCCCGTTCATGATCGCGGCGCCCCCAGGGGCGCCGCCAAGGAGACACTTGATGCACCCATCCCATGGCTCATCCCCCGGTCCCCTCCCCACCCGAGGCCTGGGCCCATCGATGCCGGCATTCGAATCCGGCCGGTGCCACCACTTCGACCAACGCTCGGCAAATCCGCTCAAGCGTCTGGTACACAGAGTGATGGGATGGCCGACGGCCAGGTTGTCGGGAAAGCTGGCAACGGGCCTGACGCTCGGCCTGACGATGGGTGCCGCCCTGGTATCGTCCGCGCACGCCATGACCCTGGAAGAACGGGCCGAGCTGGACCTCAGCGACTACCGAGTGACCAGACCTGACGCCTCCTACTTCGATGTAGAGGCCCGCATGGAAACACTGGCCGACACCGACAACTCGATCCTGTTGCAGGAGCTCGATCAACTGACCAACGGACCCAGCTGCCAGCAACTGCTGGCCCAGGAGCCGATCACCACGCGCCTGCGGATCCCCGGCTATTATCCCAGCCCCAAGGAGTGGGAACTGGCATCCGAACCCCTGTTCGACTTCGAGGACAGTGTGTCGATGCTCGCCGGCTCCTTCGTGGCCACCGGCGACACCTACTACGCCGACTGCCTGGTGACCTTTCTCGATCAATGGGCCCAGCACGATGCCCTGACCGACTTCCACTACGATCCCAAGGAGCCTCAGGCCTGGTTCGCCACCGAATCGATGATCTTCGCCGCGGGCATGGCCTACTCGGTGGTGCGTCCCCGCGTCGAGGGCAGCGACCAGGCCAAGCAACGTGTCGAGCAGTGGCTCAACCGGCTCGCCCACAAGCACGCCGCCATTCAGGGGCAGCCCGGCAACAGCTGCTGCAACAACCACTTCTACCGCCGCGCCCTCTACGCCAGCATGATCGGAGTGATTACCGAGGACGATGAGCTGTTTCGCTTCGGCGTCAGCGCCATCCATTCGGCGCTCTCCGACATGACCGAGCGCGGCGCCTTTCCGCTGGAGATCGAGCGTGGTCGTCGCGCCACCCACTACCAGAACTATGCGCTGCTCTACCTGATCACCAACATGCAGGTCATCGCACGCCAGGGCTATGACATCTTCGAACTCGAGATCAACGGCCATGACATCCACGACGCCGTGGACTTCGCCATGACCATCTTCAACGATCCCGAGGCGCTTGGAGACCTGGCGCCCCACGAGCAGTACACCGGCTTTCTCAAGGACAACCAGTACTTCGCCTGGATGGAGATCTATCAGAGCCGCTTCGATGACCCGCGCATCGAACGGTTCCTGGCCCAGGTGCGTCCGGTCTACAACCGCAGCGCCGGCGGTTACCAGACGTTGTACTTCATGTCACCCGAGGCGCAGCAGCACCTCGTCGTCGATGAACAGGAGCGCGAGACCACCGCCTTCGAGGGTCTCGACGACGACAGCGCGTCTCAGTGACAGCACACGATCAACCAGGAGGCCTGCTTATGATGCTCCCCCGTTTTCGCCCCCACACCGCCCAAGGCCAACGCTGGTCCCGGGCCTTTCCGCTCACCGCCTCGGTCGCCGTGGCGCTGTGGCTCGGCGGCTGCGCCGCCCCCGGTACCGAGTTCCAGAGTACCGGCGTCGACCCGCTGCCTGCCGAGTATCAGGACTTCTTCGACAAGGAGCAGCCACGCAACCCCGAATGGATGCATGACAACACCCTGGAAGAGGCGCAGCAGCTCGTCGCTGCCGGCCAGACCCGAGAGGCGATCCTCAAGCTCAAGGGGCTGGCCGCCCAGGACATCCCCAAGGCCTACTACGAACTCGGCAAGATCTGGGATCAGGGCAAGGGCATCCAGGCGGACCCCGCCAAGGCCGCTGCCTACTACGAGGACGCCGTGCGCACGCCGTCCTATATCCTTGGCCACGCATCGCTCAACCTGGCCAAGCTGAGCCTGGAACAGCAGGGTGCGCCCTATCGTCCGGTACTGGCCTACTACCTGCTCGAGCAGGCCATGGAAGAGGAAATCGGCCGTGACGAAGGCGTGGTGATGGCCTCATTGCTGGCCCGCGGCGCCGAAGGCGTCGCGGCGGACCCCCAGCGCGCCCTGGCGCTGTATCGTCAGGCGGCGAACAACGGTAACCCGGATGCCATCCTGGCACTGGCCAACGCCTACGCCGAGGGCGGTTGGCTCGACACCGACAAGGCACGCTCGCGCGAGTACGCCGAGCGTTACGCCGAAGGCCTGCGCGAGCGCGCCGGCGGCGGCGATATCAAGGCGATGACCGAACTGGCTGAGCTGTACTCGGCCGACGGCCTGCTGGCCGGCAACGACGATCGCCGCCTGCACTGGCTGACCCAGGCCGCCCAGGCCGGTGACCCCGACGCGGTGGCCAAGGCGGGCCGCGAGATGCTCGACAGCGGCCGCGCCGAGCAGGGCGTGACCCTGCTGACCCAGGCGGCCGAGAACGGTGACGTCGACGCCATGGAACGCCTGGGCCGGATTCTGCTGGAGGGCGACGGCCTCAGGGCACGGCCAATCGAGGCACGCAATTGGCTCGAAAAGGCTATCGACGAGGACTCGGTCGACGCCCGCGTGACCCTGGGTCGCGCCTTGCTGGAAGGCGATGCCCTGCCGGCGGAACCCCAGCGCGGCATCCGCCTGCTCGAGCAGGCCGCCCGACACGACGACCCGCTGGCACTGGCGATGCTCGGCCAGGCCTACCTGGCCGATGAGGTGGTGCCGACCCAGCCAGTGATCGCCGCCCGCTATCTCGAGCGCGGACATGAGCTGGGCCATCCGTTTGCCACCGAACAGCTGGGCGCGCTCTACCTCAGCGGCCGTGGCGTGGCCACCGATCCGGCCCGGGGCGAACGGCTGTTGCGCGAGGCCATCGACCAAGGGCAGAGCGGCGCCCTGCGCACCCTCGGCGAGGCCTATCTGGCCGAGGACGGCCCCCTGCCCTATCAGCCCCGTGAGGCGGAGCGCCTGCTGACCCAGGCGGTGGAAGCCGGCGATACCAGCGCCGCCACCCGCCTGGGCGAGGCCTATCTGACTGGCGAGCTGACCGGCGAGCTGAGCCCCGAGACGACAGGCCCGAACCCCACCCAGGAACCGGGCGGCGACGCCATGGCCGTGGCCGATGGTGCTTCGACCCAGCGAGGAAATTCTCGGGTGGATCACGGACGGCGCCTTCTGGAGAACGCCGCCGAGCAGGGCGACGCCTACGCCATGGTCGTCCTCGGCCGCGCCTACCGCGACGGTACCGGGGTGAGCCGTGACCTTGCCCAGGCCACCGAGTGGCTCGAACGGGCCGAGGCCGCCGGCCACCCCTCCGCCGCCGAGGCGCTGATGCGCACCCAGCGCGATCGCGGCCAGGCCGGTGACATCCAGGCGCTGATCGCCTCCGCCCGTCAGGGCAACGTCAACTCCATGGCGGACCTGGGCCGCGCCTATCGCGACGGCCAGGGCGTCGGGCGCAACCTGTCCGAGGCCAGCCGCTGGCTCGAGCGTGCCGCCCGCCAGGGTCATCCAGGCGCCGCCGCCGCGCTTGGCCGCATGTACCTGGACGGTGAAGGCGTCGCCCGCGACCCGGCCAAGGGCGCCGAACTGCTCCAGGTGGCGGTGGCCGGTGGCCACGCCGGCGCGCGTGCTGACCTGGGCGGCATGCTGCTGACCGGAAACGGCGTGGAAGCCGACCCCGAGCGGGGTCGTCGCCTGCTGAGCGAAGCCGCCGAGGCCGGTAACGAGTACGCCGCCCAGACCCTTGGCGAGGCCTACCTCGAAGGCAATGGCGTCAGCGCCGACCCGGCCGAGGCCGAGCGCTGGCTGACCCGAGCCAGCGACGCCGGCAGCCTGTCGGCACGCGCCCTGCTTGGCACCGCCCTGGTGCGAGGCGACCAGAGCCTGGCTCAGGACCCGAGCCGGGGCGAACAGCTGCTGACCAGCGCCGCCGAACAAGGCCACGCCGGCGCCCAGGCCAGCCTCGGCCGCGAGTACCTGCGCGGTGAAAACCTCGAGCGGGATACCCGCCAGGGCGCCGACTACCTGCTCAAGGCCGCGCGTCAGGGCCACGAGACCGCGCGGCTGGCGCTGGCCAAGGCCTACCTGGCCGCCAATGGCCTGCAGAACGCCAACCGTGAGCAGGCGCTGGTATGGCTCGACGGGGTCATGGACGGCAACTCCCAGATGGCGTCCCAGACCCTGCACGACCTGCTCTCCGACGAGGCTACCCTGGCCGCCATGCCGGAGACCATGAACGCCGGCGGCTGACCCCTGCCCCCTGGCGTCACGCCCCTAGCGTCACGCCCCTAGCGTCACGCCCCAGTCGCCACGCCGCAAAGGCTGCGCCTGGGGCGTCATAGCCCTGGCGCCATGTGCCCACGACCTGGCACATGGCTTTTTCGGGGCGGCCCTTTTGGATACCTCGACAAACACAGCTAAAGTGCTGAGACGACAGCCACGGCGCCCGTGCGCCCTGACAGGAGACCATCATGAGCTATCGTCCCGCCGAAGACCGTTACGAACGCATGCGCTATCACCGCTGCGGTCGCAGTGGCCTCAAGCTGCCCGCCCTGTCCCTCGGGCTGTGGCACAACTTCGGCCACAACGCCCATGAAGACAACGCTCGCGAGATCTGCCGTACCGCCTTCGATCACGGCATTACCCACTTCGACCTGGCCAATAACTATGGCCCGCCGCCTGGCAGCGCCGAGTCCATGTTCGGGCGCATCCTCAAGACCGACTTCGCCGGCCACCGCGCTGAACTGATCATCTCCACCAAGGCGGGCTATAACATGTGGCCCGGCCCCTACGGCGAGTGGGGCAGCCGCAAGTATCTGCTGTCGAGCCTCGACCAGAGTCTCAAGCGCCTGGATCTGGACTACGTCGACATCTTCTACTCCCACCGCTTCGATCCCGAGACACCGCTGGAAGAAACCATGGGCGCGCTGGACCAGGCGGTACGCTCGGGCAAGGCGCTCTACGCCGGTATCTCGTCGTACAGCCCTGAGCGCACCCGCGAGGCCGCTCGCCTGCTGCGCGAACTGGGAACCCCCTGCCTGATCCACCAGCCCAGCTACTCGATGATCAACCGCTGGATCGAGGACGACGGGCTGCTCGATGTGCTGGACGATGAAGGCATCGGCTCGATCGTCTTCTCGCCACTGGCCCAGGGCCTTTTGACCGCCAAGTACCTGGGTGGGGTGCCTGACGACAGCCGTCTTGCTCGCGGTGGTGCGATCCGCGAACAGCACCTGTCCGACGACAACCTCGAGCGTGTCAGGGAGCTCAACGCCATCGCCGAGCGGCGTGGCCAGAGTCTGGCGCAGATGGCGATTGCCTGGGTGCTGCGCGGCGGCCGCGTGACCAGCGCCTTGATCGGCGCCAGCCGCCCCGATCAGGTCAGCGACTGCGTCGAGGCCCTGGACAACCTCGACTTCAGCGACGAGGAGCTGGCCGACATCGACCGCTACGCGGTGGATGGTGGGGTCAATCTGTGGGCCCAGTCCTCCAAGGCCTAGGGCTTGGCTGAAAAGTGCCTGCGCTCGTCGACTTTTCGGACAGAGCCTCGGCAAGCCAGCTCGGCAAGCCAAAAAGCATCAAGCCTGCCGCGCGCACCGAAACTGCGCCTGCGCTCGATCACAAGGTGACCAGTTGCACCCCGCTGCAACACACCAGTGACTTGTCGCCACGATCGGGCCAGGCCTCGCGCGTATAGGCGTAGATCTGGATGTCCAGGGTGCTCTTGCCGGCGTGCAGATGGCGCTTCAGGGCCTGGGTCACCGGTACCCGCTTGAACGCCGGTGTCATCGGATGGGAAGGCCGGGTATCGAAACGTCTGAGACCATCCGGGCCATGGCAGTGTCCTGGCGAGCCCCAGCATTCGGCGTGGCCGAACAGCGCAAAGGTGCCGGCATAGCCCCGGCTTTGCGGGGTCACCCTGGCCGGCAGGCGCGCGCTGAAGAAGAGCCAGGCGGTGTAGCTGGGGCGCAGGTGGTGGATGCCATACAGCTCGACGAAGGCTTCCTCGAACTCATCGGCGCGAAGCGCGCCCAGGTCGAGCCGCGGCAGGCGATAGCGTTGCTCGATCATCAGGCCTCCTCCAGACCGCTGCCGGCCAGGGTCAGGTCCGCCACCGAACGGGCATACTCGTAGCCCAGCGACTGGACATTGAGCACTTCACCGACGGTCAGGCCGAAGGGTTCCAGCACGATCTCCTCGAGCCCCGGGGGAAAGTTGGTGATGCCGTGGCGCTTCTGCCACAGCGACCAGAGCCGGTCGATCATGCAGTGGTGAGAGTAGAAGATCGGATCATAGGCGGCGTAGGTGGTGCTGGCCATGGTCGCACCGACATAGACGTGGAGCTGATCATGCACCGTCTCGATCAGGTCGTTGAACTGCTCGAAGGTATCCACCCGCTCCACCAGGAAGGCCGCGATCTCGCCCAGCGTCGCCCGTCCATCGCCGTTCACGTCGGCCACTGGAAAGGAAAACACCGGCAACAGGCCGCCAGGATTGCGCTCGGTGACCAGGTCCACCGGTTCGGGCACCTGGGGGGGATAAAGCTGGATGCGCGAGGAGTGGAGCGGATTCTCCTCGCCATCGATCAGCGCAACATCGAAGGCCTCGGGAATGCCCTCGCCTTCGGTCCAGTCCCACCAGGGGATCGAGACCTCTTCATCGATATCCTGCAGCGACTGCTCCAGACGATGGAGGTAGGCCCGGTGCCAGGGCAGAAACAGCCTGGCGCTCAGGCTGGTGCGAGGCGAGAACTGATGATGCCAGCACCAGCGCCCCGGGGCGCCATGGATGCCGGCGTAGTGGTAGAAGCCTCGATTATCCTGTCGAGCCTTGGACGCGCCCAGTGCAGCGATGTAGCGGCGCATGTGCACACGCTCGGCAGCTTCCACCGGCAGGCGATACATCATCTGACCCGACATGCTTCCCCCTTGCCGTCGCTGTCGACGGCAGTCCCGGGCGCCGAAGGACGGTTACCCCCAGCTCGTTTCAGCCTAGTTCAGTCCCCCGGGCTCGGCCACGCCGCCGATCGCCCTCATTACCGGCCAGCCAGCCGGCTCGGCTCGCCTCCCCGACATCGTCCTGATGGTCCCAGCCTGCACAGAGCGACCGCCCGTTATTGAGCAATTGCTCAAAATGCGTTTGAATGGCGTCCACCCACGACATCACCGAGTCGTCCCGCGCCCTTCCAAGGAGTCCCCATGGCAAGCGTCACCAATCGAACCCTGCTGGATCTGGGGCGGCTGACCGCCAACCTGGTCACCTACCCCGAAGGCCACAGCGTCTATCGCCACAATGACCCCATGGGTGGCGGCCGCTACTACAAGCTGAACCTCATCCTGAAGGCCCCTCAGGCTGGCGGGGTGTTCGAGACCGAAAAGGTGATCTTCAACCTGTTCGACCGGGTGATCCTGTTTCGTCCCGACCTCTACCAGCACAGCGTCTCGAAAATCGAAAAGGGCAAGCGGGTGCTGTTGAGTATTGCCCTGCACACCCCCTGAGCCTATGGCTTTGTATGAAAAGTGCCTGCGCTCGGTAATACGGCGTAAAAAATCACACCAACATGCTCATTTACATCTCGTAAACTGCGCTGTCTCACCGATTTTTGCCTTGTCTGACCATCGCTCGCCGACTCTTCGCCATCCACCTTGCGCCCCCACCGAAGGCTCTGACCTGAGGCGTTGGCGTTGGCGCGACACGCCTATCGAAAATGCACGAAAGGTGCGCCTTAGGCCGGTGCAAGCGTAGCCCTGGCCTCGGACCTGGGCCTGCTCGATCATCCCCCCCTACTCGGCTGAACGCCCCCGCCACCTACCGGCCAAACTGTTGGCGATCCCCGGCGCCTCACCCCAGGGCCGGCCCCCGGCATCCTGCCCCAGGCTTCGTCAGCCATGCCAACAGGAGGCGTCAGCTGTGACAACCACCCTCGTTCAGGCGGAAATCGCCGCCAATCGCTTTGGCCTCGGCGCGGGGCCAGGTGAGCTTGCCGAGATCGCCAAGGCCCCCCAGGGCTGGGTGCTGGCGCAGATCGACGAGGCCGAACGAGCGCCACTGATCGAGCCTCTCGCCGCCCTGCCATCCACCATCACCTACCTGGAGCACTTCGATCGCTTTCGCCGAGACCACGCGGCCGCCCGTCGACGCATGAGCGAGGCCGCCGCCAATGACAAGCCCACACAGAGCCTGCCGACCCTGCTCGAGCGTTTTGGCGCGATGAAACAGGCCGAGATCCAGGCCAGGGGGCGCCAGCAGTGTCTGAGTCCGTTTCCGGTACTCGAGCGCTGGGTGATGTTCTGGAGCAACCACTTCACCGTGTCCGCCGACCGCGGCGGCGTACAGTTGCTGCCCGGGGCCTTCGAGCGCGAGGCCATCCGGCCCTATGTGTCGGGTAGCTTTTCGGCCATGCTGCTGGGCGTCGAGCAGCATCCGGCCATGCTGCTCTATCTCGACAATGCAGCGTCGGTGGGCCCCGATTCGCCGCTGGCCAGAAGTGCCAGAGCCTCTGCCGGACGGCTCGGGCTCAACGAGAACCTGGCGCGGGAAATCCTGGAGCTGCATACCCTCGGCGTCGATGGCCCCTATCAACAGCAGGACGTGATCGAACTGGCCAGGGCCATCACCGGATGGCGGACACGGCTCGAACTGCCGCCATCGACCGAGGCCCCGGCCCTCGGACCCTACGGTAGCCTGTTTCATGGCGCGGCCCATCAAGGCGGCGAGCGAGACCTGCTGGGGCGGCGCTTCGCTGCAGGCGGGGCCAGGCAGGGGCGTGACATGCTGCGCTTTGTGGCCGGCCAGGAGGCCACCGCAACCTTTGTCGCCACCAAGCTTGCCCGTCACTTTGTCGCCGACGACCCACCCAGTGAGCTGGTATCGGCCTTGGCCTCCACCTTCCAGCGCGAGAACGGTCGCCTGTCGGCGCTGTTTCGCACCCTGTTCAGCCACCCCCAGGCGTGGCAGCCGCAAGCGCTCAAGTTTCGCCGTCCGCAGGAATATCTCGTCGCGCTCTATCGCGCCCTGGGCAAGGCACCCTCGCCCGATGGCAGTGACTGGGGCCAGCAGCTTCGACTGCTGGGCCAGCCACCTTTTCTCGCCGGCGCCCCGGCCGGATGGAGCGATGATGCCAACGACTGGATCGGTGCCGACGCCTTGAACAAGCGACTGCTGGTGGCCCAGCGCCACGCCGGTGACGCCAGCGGCGAAGCCATGGAGCTGGCCCAGCAGAGCCTGGGCCCTCGCCTGCGTGAAGCCACCGCCGTGGCGCTCAGTCAGGCGCCCCGCAACCAGGCGCTCGCCATGGTGCTGGCAAGCCCCGAGTTTCAGTGGCGCTGAGCGCCGTCGCGACACCACCCAATGGAATCCGCCATGTTCAACCGACGCGAGTTTCTCAAGGCGCTGGGCGCAGGCACCAGCCTGCTGCTGTGGCCCTCGCTGGCTGCGGCCGACTCCCCGCTCGGCAAGCGCCGCCTGGTCGTCGTACTGCTGCGCGGTGCCCTCGATGGCCTCGCCGCCGTCCCCTGCGATAGCGACCCCGCCTACCAGCGCTTGCGCGGTAGCCTGGCATCCCAGGCAGGAGTCGTTGCACCACGACTGGACGGGACCTTTTCGCTGCATCGGTCTCTGGCCTTCTGCCACCGTCTCTACCAGGCCGGCGACTTCGCCGTGGTTCACGCCTGCGGACTGCCCTATCAGGGACGCTCGCACTTCGACGCTCAGGAGTGCCTGGAAAACGGCACCGCCACCCCCACAGGAAGCCGCACCGGCTGGCTGAACCGTGCGGTGGGCAGCCTCGGCGACACCCAGGGACTAGGCCTCACCTCATCGCGCCCGCTGTTGATCCGTGGGCCGGCCCCCTTCGCCACTTGGTCGCCGTCGGCGCACGGTACCACCCAGCCGTCACTGGCCCAGCGGGTCGCCGCGCTCTATCGACAGGACCCCCGGCTGGGCCCGGTGTTCGAGCGCGCCCTGGCGATGCAGCAGATGGCACCTACCGATATCGACAGCGGTGGCCGCCTGGAGGATACCCTGGCGGCGGCAGCACAGTTCCTTGCCGCCGCGGATGGCCCCCAGATCGCCATGGTGGAAGACGACGGCTGGGACACCCACGCTCGCCAGAATGCGGTGCTGTCACGCAAGCTTGAACAGCTGGATGGCGGGCTTGCGGCGCTGCACGGCAAGCTCGGCGAACGCTGGCAGCACACCGCCGTAGTGGTCATCACCGAGTTTGGCCGCACGGTGGCCGTCAACGGCACCGGCGGCACCGATCATGGCACCGCCAGTTGCATCCTGTTGGCCGGTGGCGCCATTCGAGGGGGGCGCGTCCACGGCCAGTGGCCGGGGCTCGCCCGGCTGCGTGACGACCGTGATCTGATCGCCGCCCAGGACACCCGCGCCGTCCTCAAGGGTGTGCTGCGCGACCACCTTGGCCTCGACCTCGATCCCCTGGCCGAGCAGGTCTTTCCCGACAGCCGGCAGGTGGCCCCTCTAGCTGGCCTGATTGGCTGAACGGATGACCCGAACTGACTGGCCCGAACTGACTCACTGAGCCGGCTGGCCTGGGCTGACTCACTGAGCCAGCGTCGTTAGCCTGGTTTTACCAGGCTGGAAAAGGGTCATCCGAGTCGACCCAGGCGTCCATGCCGAGGGCCAGCTCCGATTCGCTCAGCAGGCACTCATCCAGGGCCTGGCGAATGCGATGCTCCGCCAGGTTCTGGCCGATGAACACCAGTTCCTGGCGCATGTCACCGAAGGGCTCCTGCCATTTGGCCAGAATCGCCTCGCGATACTCCGGGTCCTCGGGCCACTGCTCCTCGGGTACCGCCCGCCAGAAGCGACCCGCCAGGCCGTGGTGAGCGATGCCTCCCGCCTGACTCCACTGACCGGCGAACTGAGGACGGCTGGCAAGCCAGAAGAACCCCTTGGAGCGCAGCAAGGTGCCACCGAACCAGTCGCCATGCAGCAGTTCATGAAACCTGCGCGGGTGGAAGGGGCGGCGCGCCTCATAGGCAAAACTCGAGATACCGTACTCCTCGGTTTCAGGCACATGCTCACCGCGCAGCTCCTTGAGCCAGCCCGGGGCCCGCTGGGCCCGCTCGAAGCTGAAGCGTCCGGTATCCAGCACCCGCGACAGCGCCACCTCGCCCTGGACCATGTGGACGATGTCGGCCTCGGGATTGAGGGCGCGCAGCACCGCCTCGACCTCCGCCAGTTGCTGCGCCGAGATCAGGTCGCACTTGCTGATCGCCAGCACATCGCAGAACTCGATCTGGTCCACCAGCAGGTCCGCAACATTGCGCTCATCGTCCTCGCCCAGCGACTCCCCCGCCTCCTTGAGGGAGCGGGCTTCAGCGTACTGGCTCAGAAAATTGGCGCCATCGACCACGGTGACCAGGGTATCGAGTCTGGCAATCTCGGACAGGCACTGACCGTCCTCATCGGCGAAGGTAAAGGTCTCCGCCACCGGCAGGGGTTCAGAGATGCCGGTGGATTCGATCACCAGGCTGTCGAAGCGCCCCTCCTCGGCCAGCCTGCGGACCTCGATCAACAGGTCCTCGCGCAGGGTGCAGCAGATACAGCCGTTGCTCATCTCCACCAGGCGCTCTTCGGCGCGGTTCAGCGTGACCCCGTCCTCCAGCTCGTCTGATGCCACTGGCCCACCGCGCACCAGAGCGGCGTCGATATTGACCTCGCTCATGTCGTTGACGATGACCGCGACCCGACGCCCCTGGCGATTGGCCAGAAGGTGATTCAGCAAGGTGGTCTTGCCGGCTCCCAGAAAGCCTGACAGTACCGTGACCGGCAACCTGGCATCATTCATGAACCTGTTCTCCCCATGTGCGCTCGCAAAGGAAAGCCCCTCTCTGCACGAGGCGCTTTCCTTGTTTTAAATGTTACGTTATAACATTGTAAACACATCCCATGGAGACGCCAAGATGTCGCTGTCCAGCTCACTGTCCACCTGCGTCGACGGGGACGCCCCGACCGCGTCTTGCGAGTCGCAGTCAAGTGTCCACTGGGCCCAGGGTATCGATGCCTCGATCCTGCCGCGCATCTTCGAGCAAGGCATCACCATCGCGGTGATGCAGCGCGCGCTGTCCCCCAGCCTGGAACGCAGCATCCAGGCACAGTGCGATACCGAGCGTCGCTGGAGCTTCCAGTGGCTGGGAGTTCCCGACGCCGCCATGAAGCGAGAACTCCGGCGCAGCATGCCCGCCCCGGAGCAAGCCTGCCCCCTGGTAGACGACGTCGTGCTGTTGACCCAGGCCATGGCGATGCTGTTTGACACCGACACTCTGGGAATACGGCTGCGCCTGCTGGACAGCGCCATGTGTCCACGCTTTCACTGCGACAAGTTGCCGGTGCGACTGGTCACCAGCTATCGGGGGCCGGGCAGCGAATGGCTGCCCGAGTCTGCGGTCAATCGCGCCGGGCTCGGTGCGCCTTCGCCGGACAAGCCCGAGACGCTTCGCCAGGCCCATGCCATTCAGCGGCTGGGCACCGGCGACCTGGCACTGTTGAAGGGAGACGGCTGGAGCGGCAACGAGGGCCGCGGACTGGTACATCGCAGCCCGGCGCAGCAGGCAGGGGAGACGCGCCTTTTGTTGACCATCGATCCGAGCTGAGTCGAGCGGCCGCCGACGCTTTGCCAGGGGCGTGGCGGCCGCCGGCGCACGCAACGCGTGGTCAGTGGATCTTGAGGCGTGGCCCGACCGAGCGGCCGAGGACGTCGCTCAGCGCCTCGGCGGTACCCTTGAGCGGCCCCAGCAGGATGAACTGGTGCTGGCGCTGCAGTCCCTGGTAGGCCGCCCGCGCGAGTCGCCCGCGCAACTGGACGTCATCGGCGAACCAGCCTTTCACTTCGCCGACGCTGCCGGCCTCACCCAGCGACAGCAGGGTACCCTTGTCCTCGTAGACGAAGGGCGCCGGCGTTTCCCCCGCGAGAAAACGCGGCAACTCCTTGGCCAGATGTTCTGCCTGCTCGCTGGCCGCCTGGGCGGTGGGCGGTGCGGGCTCGTCGTCGATAACCGAGCAGTCACCCAGCGCAAAGACGTGATCACTGTCGACACTCTGCAGGGTCGGCTTCACCCGCCACTGGCGCTTCTTGTTGGTCGCCAGCGCGTCGATCGAATCGGCCACCGGCGGCCCCACGCGACCGGCCGCCCAGATGGTCAGGTCCGCCGGAAACTCGTCGCCGCCATCGGTGGTAAGACGGTCGCGATCGACGCGACTGACCTGCTGTTCGGTATGGATGTCGATGCCGACATTCAAAAGGCGCTTGCGGATGGACTGGCGCACCTCATCCTCCATGCCCGGCATGAAGGTATCGGTCGCCTCCAGCAGGGTCACCTTGACCCTGGGCTGGCACTCTCGTGGGGCCACACTCGAGGCCCGCGCCTCGGTAGCCAGCAGTCCCGCCAGTTCCACCCCGGTGGCCCCTGAACCGACGATGGCGATATGGAAGGGATCACTACGCTGCCCGGCGCGATGCGCCAGCAGACCCGTCGAGAAGCGCTCGAACAGTCGCTCGGCGTCGGCCTCGCTGTCCAGCATCAGGGCATGCTCGAGCACGCCCTCCACGCCCATGTCCGGGGTCACCCCGCCAATCGCCAGCACCACCGCCTGGTAGCCGATGCAGCGACCGGGCACCCTCACCCGACCGTCGTCTTCGGGCCACTCGGCCAGGGTCAGGGTACGCGCCTCGGGATCGATGTCCGCGAGTTCACCGCGCTCGAAGCCAAACCCCCAGTGCTCGGCGAGTCCTGCGTAGTCCAGCTCATCGACCTCGCCACGCCGAAAACCGGCGGCAAGCTCATGCAACCGCGGTTTCCACACATGGGTGGCGCTACGGTCGATCAGCAATACGTCCTTGTGGCCTGCCTTGGCCAGCCGGATGGCAAGCTCGAGGCCGCCGGCACCACCACCTACGATCACCACGCCTTCACTGCGAACGTTCATGGGACCTCCTGTCATCGCCCCTGCGGGGGATCCACAGGGACGTCCGGTGTCGATTCGTCCCCACCCTACCACTCCGTGCCCGGCTTGAGGACATGCTCGTTGCAGCGTAGTTTGGGGAGGTCGGAAACGGAACTTCTTCAGGAGATTGCCCCTATGCACACCCCTGAGAACCAGCTTATGACTGACCATGCCTATCTTGGCGGACGTTGGGTCGAGGCCAGTGACGGCAAGACCCGGGAGGTCGAAGACCCGGCCACCGAAAAGACCATCGGCAAGGTGCCCCAGCTGACCGAGGACCAGTTGGGCGAGGCCATCGACGCCGCCAGTCAGGCCTTCGAGCGCTGGCGCGACACCCCCGCCCTGGAGCGCGCCGACGCGCTGATGGCCTGGTACCAGGCGATGCAGGACAACGCCGAGGCGCTGGCCCGCCTGATGACCCTGGAGCAAGGCAAGCCCCTGGCCGAGGCCCGTGGCGAGGTCGATTACGCCGCCAGCTTCTTGCGCTGGTTTGCCGGCCAGGCGCGACGCATCGCCGGTGATACCCTGGCCTCGGATGACCCCGACATCTCGCTTGGCACGCTGCGCCAGCCGGTCGGCGTGGTGGCCATCATTACCCCCTGGAACTTCCCGCTGGCGATGATTACCCGCAAGGTCGGGGCCGCGCTGGCGGCGGGCTGCACCACCCTGGTCAATCCAGCAAGTCAGACCCCTTTCTGCGCACTTGCCCTGGCCAGACTGGCCGAACAGGCCGGGCTCAACCGGGGCGAGTTCAATGTCCTCACCTGCCCTGGCAAGCGCTTTTCCGAAAAGGTCTGTGACGACAATCGCGTTCGCGCGCTGTCGTTCACCGGCTCCACCGAGGTCGGCCGGACGCTGCTGGCTCAGGCCGCCGACACGGTCAAGCGCAGCGCCATGGAGCTGGGGGGCAACGCCCCTTTCATCGTCTGCGAGGACGCCGACCTGGACGCCGCCGTGGAAGGCGCCATCGCCGCCCGCTTCCAGACCAGCGGCCAGGACTGCGTGGCGGCCAACCGCCTGTTCGTCCACCGTTCTCTCTACGACACCTTCATCGAGCGCTTCACCCAGCGCATGAATGACATGCCGGTGGGCAACGGCTTCGATGAGGACAGCAAGATCGGCCCGCTGATCAACCGCGACGCGGTGGCCAAGGCCCGCGAACTGGTCGAGGACGCCAGATCCCGGGGGGCGCGCGTGCTCGGTCGCGGCCAGGACCAGGCCCCAGGGCCACGCTTCTTCATGCCGACCCTGGTGGCCGACTTCACCGATGATATGCGCATCGCCAGTGAAGAATCCTTCGCGCCCCTCGCCCCGGTGCGCGCCTTCGACAGCGATGACGAGGCCATCGCCGCTGCCAACGACACGGTCTACGGTCTGGCCGCCTACGTCTATGCCAAGGACCAGCAGCGCATCCGTCGCTACCAGCAACGTCTGGAAGTCGGCATGGTGGGTACCAACACCATGGATATCACCGGGCCCCAGGTCCCCTTTGGCGGCGTCAAGCAGTCCGGCCTCGGTCGTGAAGGCGGCCTCGAGGGCATGGAGGAATACCTCGAGACCAAGTACCTGTGCACCGCCCATGGCTAGCCTGTACACACCCTGAGCCCCCCGGGAGAAGCGCAGCCTTCTCCCGGGGAGCACGGTTGTCTCCTGCTACCCCGTCCCGCCGAGGATACCCGGCAGGGGCTGCGGCGCCCCCACCGACCCACAGATCCTCCCTCCAGACTCCGTCAGAAACTTAAGAAAAGCTGGCTTTTCAGGAGATTGCCTCACCTCCTGCACAAGGCTGAGGGTAAAGTGAATGCGACACCTGGCCGATACTAATACTTTACTCTCAAGGATCTCACCTGCATGGACCACTCGCTTGCGTCCTACAACCCGGCACTGGTCGCCCTGAGCCTTGGCATCGCCGCCATCGCTTCGCTCACTGCCCTCGATCTCGCCGGACGCGTCAGAGCGAGCCAGGGCCTTGCCCGCCACCTGTGGCTTGCCGGCGGTGCCTTCGCCATGGGCACCGGCATCTGGTCGATGCACTTCGTCGGCATGCTGGCCATGGACCCCGACTCGCACTTCGCCTACGGGATCCCCCTTACCCTGGCGTCCCTGCTGGCGAGCCTTCTCGCTTCCGCCTTGGCACTGGCAACAGTGCAGTCAGGCCACCTCACCGGTCCTCGACTGGCCGTCGGCGCGCTGATCATGGGTAGCGGCGTCTGCCTGATGCACTACATCGGCATGGAGGCCATGCTGTCGGTAGACAGCCTGCGCTACCGACCGGACCTGTTTGCCCTGTCCGTGGTCATCGCCGTGCTGGCCTCAGCGGTCGCCCTGAGCCTGGCCTTTCGACTCAACCCGGTGGGGGGACGCTCCCCGCTGTGGCAACGTGGCCTGGCCTCGCTGGTCATGGCCGCAGGCATTTCGGGCATGCACTACACCGGCATGGCCGCCACCAGCTATCGCACCCTGAGCTACTCGGCCTCGGCCCCGGGCATCGGCACCGACCGGCTGGCCATCGTGGTGGCGCTGATCGCCACCTGCATCATGCTGGCAGCGTTGATGATGTCGATCTACGACGCCCACCTGTCCTCGCGCAATGCTCAGCTGGCACGTTCGCTACAGCAGGCTAATCAGGAGCTCAAGGACCTGGTCCATCATGACGTCCTGACCCAACTGCCCAACCGACTGAAGCTCGAGGAGCACCTCGATGAACTGCTCGAGGACAACATCGATACCTTCGCGGTGTTCTTCGTCGACCTGGACCGCTTCAAGCAGGTCAATGACGGCCTCGGCCACCATGTGGGTGACGAGTTGATCAAGGGCGCGGCCCGACGCCTGCAGATGGCGGTGCGCGACAGCGACCTGGTCGCACGGGTGGGCGGCGACGAATTCATGGTGGTCACCCATCAGGTTGCCAGGCGCGGCGACGCTGAAGCGCTGGCCCAGCGCATCGTCAGTTCGCTGGACAAGCCCTTCCAGATCGGCAACAGCATGGTCAAGGTCTCCACCAGCCTGGGCATCAGCCTTTACCCCGACCACGGGCGCAGCAAGCATGCCCTGATGGTCCACGCCGACGCCGCCATGTATCGCGCCAAGCAGCAGGGACGCAACAACTTCCAGTTCTTCGCCTTGGACATGACCTCCGAGGCGGACCGTCGCAGTACCCTCGAGCGACGCCTGACCCAGGCCATCGAGGAGGATCGCCTGAGCCTGGCCTATCAACCGAAGATCCGCGTCGACAGCGGTGAGGTCTCTGGCGTCGAAGCGCTGCTGCGGTGGCACGATGAGGAACTCGGCCAGGTCACTCCTGACGAGATCATTCCCGTCGCCGAAGACTGTGGCCTGATCCTTCCCCTGGGCGCATGGGTGCTACGCACCGCCTGCCGGTTTTCGAGCGAGTGGCTCAAGGAGTCCGGCGAGCCATTGCCGGTGGCGGTCAACATCTCGGCCATTCAGCTCAATCATCGCGGCTTCGTGGCCACCATCGAGGCTGCGCTTGCCGAATCGGAGCTTCCCCCTCACCTGCTGGAACTCGAACTGACCGAAAGCACCCTGGTACAGAACCCTGATCGCGCCCTGGAAGTACTGAGTACCCTGCGCAACATGGGTGTGCTGCTGTCCATCGATGATTTCGGCACCGGCTATTCCAACTTGACCCAGTTGAAGTATCTGCCCGTGGACCGTCTGAAGATCGACCGCACTTTCATGCAAGGCGTGGTCGATTGCGAACAGGACGCGGCCATCGTCCAGGCGGTGATCTCGCTGGCCAGGTGCCTGGGGCTTCATATCATCGCAGAAGGTGTCGAGAGCGAAGAACAGCTGGCCTTTATCCGCCAGCTGCAGGGCCACGAGTACCAGGGCTACCTGTTCAGCAAACCGGTCCCGGCCGAAGAGCTCAAGGCACTGTTGGCCAAGGGTCACCTCGTGGCAGCGGCCGCAGCGGAACCCCGACACGTCACCCGGGATACGCCGGTGCGCGAGGCCCGCCTATCCGGGCTCGAGCCTGAAGGCAGACCTTCCCACCCCACTGGCATCGTCTAAACGGCAGCCCGATACCGTCGATACAGGCTGCTTGACCTTGCCGGTCAGGCAGCGTCACCCTTCAGCCACCACGACAACAACACTCCGCAGCTCAGAGATCGCCGCCATGTCCAATGCCTTTCGCGCCCCGCCCCCGGCGCACCAGGAATCCCCGCCGCTGTCCTCCCCGGAGCGGCTGGTTCATCTGCTGTCCAGAGTCGCCGACAAGGACCGGGAGGCCTTCGCCGAGTTGTACGAGGCCAGCGTGGCGAAACTCTTCGGCACGGTGTTACGTATCTTGAAGCAGCAGGCCTGGGCCAACGATGTCATCCAGGAGGTCTACGTGACCATCTGGCAGAAGGCCGGACGCTTCGAGAGCGAGCGCGCCTCCGCCATCACCTGGATGGTGACCATCGCCCGCAATGCGGCCATCGACGAGCTACGCAAGGCACCGACACGGCCCACCGAGAGCGACAGTATCCTCGAGAACTGGGTCGCCGAGACGCCCTCCGCCTACGATCAGCGTCACCAGGACGAGACGTCGACACAGCTGACGTTGTGCCTTGATGAACTGGAAGAGAGCCGGCAGCAAATGGTGCGCCTGGCCTATCTGGAGGGCTGGTCGCGGGCCGAACTGGCAAGCCACTTCGACCAGCCGGTCAATACCGTCAAGACCTGGCTGCATCGTGCACTGAAACAACTCAAGGGGTGCCTGGGATCATGAGCGACCGCGACGACAAGGACATGCTGGCCGCCGAGTTCGTGCTGGGCACCCTGGATCGTGACGAGCGCGACAGGGTGCGCCGCCAGCGTCAACACGACAGCGAACTCGAGCAGCGTATCGGTGAATGGGAGAGCCGACTGGCGCCTCTGGCCGACGAGATCCAGGACCTCACCCCGGGCCCGGACCTGTTGCCGCTTATCCAGCAACGCATCAAGGCCATCGAGGACGCCGCGCGTGGCGATACGGCGCCCAACGCCCCCCCGAGCACCGCCAGCGTCACGCCGCTGCACCGCCGCCTGGCCTTCTGGAAGGCCGCCACCGGCCTGTCCAGCGCCGCGGCGGTCATCCTGGCGGCGGTGCTGCTGGCACAGCCGTCGCCGTCCACCAGTGAGTCCAACTTTGTGGCGGTGTTCCAGCAGGACGATCGCCAGCCCGCCTTCATGCTCAGCGTCAACCTGGAGCAGCGCCGCCTGCATGTCCGCCCGGTCAGCGCCGAACCTCTGCCCGACCGCTCCTATCAACTTTGGATCAAGCATGATGATCTGGGCTCCGCTCCCCGGTCCGTCGGTGTACTCGACGATGACCTGAGCCTCGACCAGGCCGCCCTGCGCGACTACGAACCTGAATTGCTGAAGCATGCCACCTTTGGCATCAGCGTCGAGCCTCCGGGTGGCTCGCCCACCGGCCAGCCTACCGGCCCCGCTATCCACGGCTACCTGTACCCCACCGAGCCCAGCGGCGGCCAGCGTCTCTGAGAATTTCAGTCCTCACTGAAACCTTTTCGCCTCCCCTGCGTAGCTAGTCGATGACCCCGCCACCGGCAACGGCCGATGGCGGGGTCATCGTGGCGGGCGTGGGTTTCGACACCCTCGAGGCGTACGCCCCGCACCACGACTTCCCTGCTTGGCCACTCGTTCGAGTGGCCTTTTTTATCTGGACGTCGGCTCTCGCCTTGGCGTCAGGGCACAACATTTTTTTCGATGACCTGAAACCCACCGTGGCATCGGCACGTAGCTGTTATCAACTCGGCAGCCATCCTGTCGTGGAGCACCTTCGGCAAGCCAATCAGCAACACCAGGAGACCATCACCATGTTCAAGCCATTGGCAGCACGTACCCTCATCACCTCAGCCCTCCTCGTCGGCGCGGCCACCCTGGCCACCGGCGCCCAGGCCGCCCACCATGGAGAGATGGACGAAGCCGGCCATCTCGGCGTCTGGGCCGAAGATCAGTCGGTGGAGAGCGGCACCGTCACCGCCGATCGCATCGTCGCCGAGAACAACGGTTGGCTGGTCGTCCACCGTACCGACGAAAGCCACAAACCAGGGCGCGTTGTCGGTCACGCCCCGCTCAAGGCCGGTGAGAACACCGATATCGCGGCCATCCTGACTGAAGAGGTCAGCAGCGGCGAACATCTGATGCTGATGCTCCACGGCGAGGACGGCGGCATGCAGACCGGCATCTTCGAATACACCCTGGGCGCCAGCGAAGACGGCCCGGTCAAGGTCGACGGCAACCTGGTGATGAGCGTGATCACCGCTCAATGACACCAGCCCCCTCCTTTTGACGACTTGGCGAGGGCCCTGCCCCTCGCCTTTTTTGGGTTCATCGCACTTTGCCGGGAAATGCGGCACGGATCTTCAGGAAGAAGTACGCAGTGTCGCGGTATCCATAGGCCATCCGCTTGATAACTTTGATTCGGTTGTTCATGCCCTCCAGCACACTG